>CAMCER010000028.1 GCA_945873875.1 uncultured Clostridia bacterium | reverse complement strand
GACGGACTGGACACTGCTATCTCACCATTCTCATCAGGAACCAGCCAGCCGGCTACAGAAGTAATGGTTGAGACTTTTGCAGGAACAGAACATGACACAGGACTTGACCAGCATATCCTGGAAAAGATCGCAGATCACTTCGTGGGAGTAAGAGAAAAAGCTCTTGAAAGCGGACTCATGTCCACCAAGGTACTGGCTACAGATATAAAGACACTGATCTATCAGGTGCCGGGAGGAATGCTCTCCAATCTTATCTCCCAGCTGAAAGATCAGAATGCTGAAGATAAATACATGGACGTTCTCAGAGAGATACCGCAGGTAAGGAATGACCTGGGTATGCCGCCTCTGGTAACACCATCATCACAGATCGTAGGAACTCAGGCAGTGCTCAATGTGCTCATGGGCGGAAGATATGCTATCCTTTCAAAGGAGACACAGGAACTGCTCAAAGGAAAGTACGGCGCTACCACACTTCCTATGAATCCGGAAGTGCAGGCTAAAGTGGACAAGGACGAGATAATCACATGCAGACCGGCAGACCTGCTGGAGCCTGAACTGGAGACTCTGAGAGAAGAAGTGAAAGAATACAGCGAAAAGGACGAGGACGTTCTCACATACGCTCTCTTCGCACAGGTAGCCATCGATTATTTCAAGAGAAGGAATGCTCTGAAAAACAAAGTGGATCCTGATCTGATCGATTCAGAAAACAAGGCTTACCCTGCATAAGGAGGAATAAAAAGTGATATTTGCAGAAGAAAACAACAGAGTGATCCCGACAGAAGACAAAGTCTTCTCACTCAGCGGCAGAGCCAAGGCTGCTATCAGGAAAAAAGGCAAAGATGCGGTGATCAACGCAACTATCGGGGCACTGCTTGATGATGACGGGGAACTGGTCATCATGTCATCTGTGGCTGAGGCCATAAGCAGTCTGTCACCTGAAGATTACGCAGAGTATGCGCCTATTGCAGGGACACCGGCTTTCCAGGAAGCAGTAAAAAGAGCGCTCTTCGGAAAACTGATGCCGTCCCGGCATGTTCGCGTATGTGCTACTCCGGGAGGAACGGGAAGCATAACCAGTGTCATCGCAAACTATTCTAAACGTGGAGAGGCTGTCCTGACACACGACTGGTGCTGGGCCAACTATAAAAGCATCTGCAGCGAGCACGGAAGAAAGATGGAGACTTTCAGATTCTTTGATGATGAAGGGAATTTCAACGACGGAGATCTGAAAAAACGCATAAATGAACTTGCTGCTGTGCAGGATCAGATAGTTCTCATGCTCAATACTCCGGCAAATAACCCTACAGGTTATTCAATGACTCTGGATGACTGGGATAAAGTAATAGATATCCTTAACGCGGCATCCTGCAGAACAGTTCTTTTCATCGATGTGGCATATATCGATTATGCAGGAGAAGATGAAGAGGTACGTGCATTCATACCTAAACTTGAAAAACTTAAAGACACAGTTCTTCCGATTTTCGGATATAGTGCTTCAAAGACTCTCACTGCCTACGGCATGCGCTGCGGCGCCATCGTCTGCATGGCAAAGGAAGAAGAAGTCGCAGAAGAGTTCAAGAGAGTCACTGAATTCTCAGCCCGTGCCACATGGTCCAACGGCAACCGCTCTGTGCAGGTAGTCATGGGCAAGATCTTCAGCGATCCTAAAATGCTGGAAAAGGCTACGAAGGAGAGAAGAGGGTACAGAGATATGCTTCTCGAACGCGGAAGGACCTTCGAGAGAGTCCTGAGGGAAAACGGCGTGGAATGTGTGCCTTTCGATGCAGGCTTCTTCGCCACCATCGCATGTGATGATCCGGCCTGGCTGGGCGCAGAACTGGAGAAGCAGGACATCTACTGCGTATCACTTGCAAAAGGCATCCGCGTATCCATCGCATCCATCTCAAAAGAAAAGTGCATAAGATGCGCAGAAGCCATCGCGAAACTCCTGAATCCGCAGCAGTAGCGCGTTTGTCGTATAATATAAAAGACACCTCGGCCCCGGGCGTATGATCCGGGGTCTTTTTGTGAGGAAGTCCCAGATAGCCAGACATAAGTTTTTCATTTCAAATGTAAAGCTGTGGTATAATGATGAAAACCATTTTCTGACAAAGGAGATAATCATGGATAAACTGATAGATATCATAAAAGGCAGAAAAAGCGTCAGGACTTTTGACGGCAAAGGTCTCAGCGATGAGGACCTGACGAAACTCCGTGAATACGCTGAAGGCATAGATGAGATATTCGATGTCTCGGTGGAATACGTATTTCTGGAAGGCGGAAAAGACGGTCTTGAAAGCCCGGTGCTGGTGGGGGACAGACTGTTCGTCGCCGGCAAGGTCCCGAAGATGCCCTATGCTGATGTGGCTTTCGGATATTCCTTTGAAAAACTGGTGCTTTACGCATGGTCTCTCGGCATCGGCACAGTCTGGATCGGCGGCACTATGAAAAGAGAAGCCTTCGAGAAAGCAGCCGGCCTGAAAGATGGCGAGATGATGCCCTGCATCACGCCAGTGGGATATCCTGCTGAAAAAAGATCCATGCGGGAGAAACTCATGAGAAAGAGCATCAAAGCAGACAGCAGAAAGCCTGAAGAGGAGCTGTTCTTCGACGGAAACTTTGAAACTCCCCTTGATCTGAAGAAAGCTTCAGGCGGTCTCAGCGCTGGCGAACTGGCAGACATCTTCGAGATGGTCAGATGGGCGCCTTCTGCTGTCAACAAGCAGCCATGGAGGATAGTTGCAGACGGTGAGATCTTCCATTTCTATGAGAAAAAAGATAAAGGTTATGTGAATGAGGCAACTGGAGACCTGCAGAAGATAGATGTGGGTATCGCCCTTTGTCACTTCACCATGGGTCTTGATGAAATAGGAAAAGACTATTCTGTCCAGATCAGCAATCCGGGGATCAGCACAGATGACAGCACAGAATATATAGCAAGTGTCACATTAAGATAGGGCAGAAGCAGCTGTAGAACGGCAGCCAAATAAAAAAGGTAAAGTAAATGAGCACATTCAGAAATATAGAAGAAGCGAAAGATTTTTTCAAAGATGACAGATTCGCCATGGTCAACGGCATGACCATCACAGAACTGTCTGAGGAAGGCTGTATCTGCGAGATGGATATCACAGACGATCACAGGAATGCCATCGGAGGGATCATGGGCGGAGTCATATTCACACTTGGCGATTTTGCCTGTGCCGTGGCCTCAAACAACAGGCATTGTCCCACAGTGGCCATGGATGTGAATATCAACTTTCTCAGTTCATCAAAGGGCGTGCATCTGAAGGCTGAGGCGGTTCTGGTCAAGGAAGGCAGGACCACTTCGGTATTCCAGATAAACATAACAGATGAGATGGAAAAGAAAGTCGCTCTGTTCACAGGAACAGGATACAAGCTGCAGAAATAGTGTAAGCATATTGCATTTGTTGGACATTTGTTGTACAAAATGTTTGTGACTTTTTGGTGAAGAATCCACCAAAGCCCTTTCCAAATGGAGCAGGATGTTTTAAAATCGACCTGTCATGAAAAAGGGAACAGAAGGTGCAGAGATCTCCCGCGCAGGATCCCGCATCGTGTGGATAGACATAATGCGTGGTTTTCTTATGTTCTGGGTCATTTTCGGTCACATCACCGAAGAGCCGGATCAGTATATATACATCTACTCGTTCCATATGCCTGCATATTTTTTCCTTACAGGCATAACTTTCGCATTCAATAAAACAAAGAGCACACCGGGATTCATAGCCAAGAAATTCTTTGAACTTATGGTCCCGTATTTCATACTGAACATCTACGCCGCGCCTCTTCGTGAGTGGCTTGAGATAGTAGACGAGGTGAACGATCAGAACTTCGGAGATCTCATTCTTGGAGTCCTTTATTCTAACAGCGACTCGGGATACAAGATGGCATCCAACACTCTCTGGTTCATTCCGTGCCTTTTCCTGGCAACGGTCATGTTCTTCCTCATACTGAAGCTGTGCAGAAACAGGGCGCTTCCGGCAGCTCTTATGGTGGCAGCTGTCATTGTTGCTGCGTGGCTCCTTGAATTTGATGAGGGAAGCGGAGGACCGTCTCATTACCGCGGAGCCATTTTCTCTGTCATGTTCATTCTGTCCGGATATCTGTTCTCAAGATATCTTAAGACAGTGGAGAATGTGGTGCGCTCCAGAAAGTTCATTTCTTCCGTCGTTGCCGGAGCAATGCTTCTTGAAGGATATGTCATAAGCAGTGACAACGGCTATGTGAGCATAATAAAGAACGAATACAAGTCTCTGCTCATGTTCTATGCATCCGCGCTCATAAGTGTTCTGGCGCTGACCGTCATAATGATACTGATCACGGACTCTGACAGAGCAGTGAAGCTTTGCCGTCCTTTAGATTTCATCGGCAGGAAGACTCTGCCTTATATAGCTTTCCAGGTGCCCATCATGAAGCTCATGTGGTACTACATGCCGGACACCTTCGGGACAAGGGACATGCCCTGGTCTCTCATACAGACATTCATCCTTTTCTTCGCCATGATGCCTCTGGCTCTGTGGGTCGACAGACTGGTACCTAGAGTGATGCCGGACAGTCTGAAAAAGCCTCTCAGAAAAGTTCTGCGAAAGGCGAGGAAACTCATACATACTCCTCTGCGCCAGACAGGCGGGCAGGATGCTTTCTACCGTACGCATCAGCGCTGAGAAAAGCCGCGGAATAGCGGCGCGGATTTGACATTGATGCCGGCCATCAATATAATTGGAGCCAGCGGGATGTAACGGTAAATGGAGAAAAAACACAGGATAATAAGTGCAGATAATAAACTGGAATTCGGGATAAACAAGCTGCTGTCCATGCTGATGCTGGCAGCATGTCTTGTTTTTGTTTTGATCGAAACCAGGGACGCCAGATACAGCAACGCGCTGTTCCTGATCCTGATCTTCGCAGCCGCGGCTGTAGTGATCATCCCATGGGGAAGGCTTAGCTGGCGGATATCTGAAAAAGCAGGCAGGGAAATACAGCTGAACGTCGCGGCTCTCAGGCTCATGTTCGTGCTGACCCCTTTCGTTTCATACTGGCTGACGGTGAAGGTGACAGGATATAAGACCAGCGTCATAATCTCTGAGCTGTTTTCAGTAAACGGTTTTCTTAACATGTTCATAATCACTTTAGTGCTGCTGATATTCTACGCTGTTTTCAACACCACCAAACTCGCAGTCGTACTCACCACTGTCCTTGCCATGGTCCTTGCCATGGTCGACTACATCATGCTCCTCTTCAGAGGCACGCCTCTCATCGCGGAAGACATCGCATCAGCAGGCACGGGAATGGACGTGGTGGCCAACTACACCATGGAGTTCAACAAGGCATCGATCTGGATAATCACAGTAACAGTCATATATATAAGCGCGGCGGTCGCTTTCAGGTCATATAAAGGCCTTGCCGGGAAGAAGAGGCTTGCCCTCATCTTATGCACGGCGGTATACACGGCCTCATTTGCAGGCCTTTTCTATATTTCAGATTTCATAGAAGACAACGGATATTCCATATCCGGTTACAGACCTGATCTCAGGTATGAGGAGTACGGCACGGCTCTGGCCTTTGGCGTAAGCACTACTGACGCCGCAGCGGAGGCGCCTGAAGGGTACACCCCGGACAAAGTGAAGAAGATAGCAGAAAGATACGAACCTGACAAAGCCGTAAAGACCCGGAAATCTTCCGAAAAGACTCCCGATCTGATAGTCATAATGAACGAGTCCTATTCGGATCTGGGTGCTCTGGGAGAGTTCGATGTATCCGGAGACTGCATGCCCTTTTTCAGGAGCCTTAAAAACAACACGGTAAAGGGCGTCCTTCACACATCGGTGCTGGGCGGCGGGACCGCGACTACGGAACACGAATTCCTGACAGGAAGCACATCTGCGTTTTTCCCTCTTCATAAAGTCATGTATAACGACCTGAATGACGGAAGCTGGCCGTCTCTTGCCTCATCGCTGAAAGAGCTTGGCTACCACGGCAGCACAGCCTTCCATCCGGGAAAGACCGATTCATATAACCGGGATAACGCATATCCTGCACTTGGTTTTGATAAGCTCATCTTCGCAGAAGACATGAATGACCCTGAAATGGTGAGAGATTACATCTCAGATCAGGCTGACTACGAGTGTGTCATCAGCGAATACGAAAGGTATAAGGGCTCAGGGGGCAAAGCCCCCTTCTTCATGTTCAACGTGACCATCCAGAATCACGGCGGATATACAGAGGCTGCAGGAAAGGTGGAGAAAGAGATCAGGCTCACAGACACAGAAGCATATGATGAGGAAGCCCAGCAGTATCTGAATCTCATAAAAAAATCAGACGAAGCCCTGAAATATCTTATCAGTTATTTCAGAAAGACAGATGATCCTGTGGTCATCGTCATGTTCGGAGATCACCAGCCGAGGGTAGGAGACAGTTTCTATTCTGCCATGGAGCGCAGGATGCCGGCGGAAGACTCCCCACTCGAAAAGGAAGAGCGGAAATACCAGGTGCCCTTCATGATTTGGTCCAACTATGATATCGATGAAAGGACAGGGGATGAGATGAGCGTCAGCTTTTTCAGTTCCTACGTGAAAAAGAAGCTGGGTCTTCCCCTGAACAGATACGACAAATTCCTCATGGACACGTACAGGAAGCTTCCTGTAGTATCTGACATCTGCTTCATCGACAAAGAAGGAAACAGCCGTCTCTACGGCGGAAAGTCGGAATACAGAGATGTTTTGGATGATTACAGGATGGTAGAATATAACTGTGTGACAGACACAGAAAACAGAGTTGAAAGCTTTTTCAGATATCAATGATCCGGGCCGCTGGCCGGGAAGCCCCGGGAGGCAGAAGATCCGGCTAAGGCCTGCAGAAAGGACCTGCAGATGAAAATAACAGCACTGGTTGAGAACACAACAGAGACAGATCTTGAGACAGAGCACGGGCTCAGCCTCTTCATAGAAACTGATAAACATACCATACTCTTTGATTCCGGACAGGGAAAGCTGTTTGCGGAAAACGCGAAAAAGCTTGGAAAGGATCTTGCAGAAGTGGATATGATGGTCCTTTCTCACGGACATTACGATCACGGAGGAGGGCTTGAGACTTTCCTCGAGATAAACGATCATGCGCCGGTCTACGTCAGCAGCCTTGCTTTCGGCGATTACTACAACGCGAAGGAAAAATACATCGGACTTGATAAGAAACTGGCAGAAAGCGACCGTCTCATCTTCACAGATGTGGACGTCCAGCTTGACGATGAGATATATATTTACGCAGCATCCATCCGGAAAAAAGTGACCGAACTGGGTGCCTTCGGGCTGAAGATGAGAAAGTGGGACGTGCTGCTGCCTGACTTTTTCGACCACGAGATATATCTGATGATAACTGAAGGGAAAAAGCGGGTGCTCATAAGCGGCTGCTCTCACAAGGGCATACTGAATATCGTCGAGTGGTTCAGACCGGACGTGCTGGTGGGAGGATTTCATTTCAGCAGCCTGGCTCTCGATGAGAAGCTGAAGGGGTACGCAGAGGTACTTGCAGGATACGACACGGATTACTACACCTGCCACTGCACAGGAAAAGAACAGTATGAGTTCATGAGAAAGACCATGGGAAGGCTCAGCTACCTTTCTGAAGGAATGAGCATAGAACTTTAGGGTGAAAAAAGTGAGCGAACTTGGATTCGGGTTTCTGAGGCTCCCGTTAAAAGACTCTGATAAGCCC
>CAMCER010000027.1 GCA_945873875.1 uncultured Clostridia bacterium | reverse complement strand
ACGGCGAGAAAGTGCTGAGGGCAAAGATAGACATGGCATCTCCCAACATCAACATGAGGGATCCGGTCATCTACAGGATCGCCCACGCGACCCATCACAACACCGGAGACAAATGGTGCATCTATCCCATGTACGACTTCGCCCATCCTATCGAGGATGCCATCGAAGGTATCACACACTCCATCTGTACTCTGGAGTTCGAGGATCACAGACCGCTTTATGACTGGTCTCTGAAGGAAGTCGGCTGGTGGCCCAACCCGCCGCAGCAGATCGAATTCGCAAGGCTTGATCTGACCAACACAGTAATGAGCAAAAGGCTCCTGAAAGGTCTTGTGGATGACGGCGTGGTAGACGGATGGGACGATCCGAGGATGCCGACTATCGCAGGCCTGAGAAGAAGAGGATACACACCTGAAGCCATCAGGGATTTCTGCGAGAGGATAGGCGTGGCAAAGGCAAACAGCCTGGTGGACATCGCGCTTTTAGAGCATTGTATCAGAGAAGATCTCCAGAGCAGGGTGCCGTCAAGGAACGTGGTGTTCGATCCAATAAAGATCGTGATCACCAACTACCCTGAAGACCAGACCGAAGAGATGGAAATGGAGAACAACAGGAACGTTCCTGAAATGGGCAAGCGCATGGTTCCTTTCAGCAGAGAGCTTTACGTAGACGGAAACGACTTCATGGAAGTGCCGGTGAAGAAATATTTCAGACTGTTCCCGGGCAATGAAGTAAGGTTCAAGGGAGCATATTTCATCACCTGCAACGAGGTGATCAAAAACGAAGACGGCTCCATCAAAGAACTTCACTGCACATACGATCCCGAGACCAGAAGCGGCAGCGGATTCGAAGGCCGCAAGGTCAAGGGGACGATACACTGGGTAGACGCGCAGACAGCTGTTCCGGTGAAAGTCAGAAAGTATGATTACCTGATGAAGGCGAAGGAAGAAGGCGGTCAGGAAGAGATCAATAAAGACTCCATGAGTGAGGAGACCGCATACGCAGAGCCGCTGATCAGCGAGGCTGCGCCGGGCGAAAGGTTCCAGTTCTTCAGACACGGATATTACATCGCAGACAGCAAGCTGACTACAGAAAATGAAAAAGTGTTCAACCAGATCGTAGATCTCAAGAGCAGTTTCAAGATCAAAAAATAGACTGATATCTCAGTGAGAAATGCTCCCGACAGGACCTGTGCCGGGAGCATGCTTTTTTCATAATAAGACAAATGAAGCAAGCGTGATTTGAACATGCGTAAAACCGCATAGAACGGAGAAAAGAATGGATTATTACAAGGCATCGCTGAAGATGCACGAAGAAAACAAAGGTAAAATGGCTACTGTCAGCAAAGTCCGCGTTGAGACGAAAGACGACCTTTCCACAGCGTACACACCTGGCGTGGCAGAGCCCTGCAGACAGATCGAAAAGAACAGGGACGACCTTTATAAATACACCAACAAAGGAAACACCGTAGCAGTCATAAGTGACGGTTCCGCTGTTCTGGGTCTCGGGAACATCGGTGCAGATGCCGCTGTGCCGGTAATGGACGGCAAAGCGCTTTTGTTCAAGGAGTTCGCCGGGCTTGATGCAGTGCCTATCTGCATAAAGAGCCAGGACCCGGATGAGGTTGTGAACATCGCGGCTAATATAGCATCGACTTTCGGGGGCATCAATCTTGAAGATATCTCTGCTCCCAGATGCTTTGAGATAGAAGAAAAGCTTCAGGCAAGACTCGATATACCAGTGTTCCATGATGATCAGCACGGTACGGCAGTAGTAGTTTCTGCTGCTGTCATAAACAGCGCCAAACTCGCCGGGAAAGAGCTCAAGAACATGAAAGTCGCCATGAACGGAGCCGGTGCGGCAGGGACGGCTATCGCGACTATGCTTTCGACTCTGGGCATCCCTGACATACTGATCTGTGACAGAAAGGGAATAATCACGACCCATAGAGACGACTTGAACCCTGCGAAGAAAAAGCTGGCAGAAAGACTGAAAAGCCATGGACCATGCGGCAGCCTTGAAGACGCAGTAAAGAGAAGGGACCTGTTCGTAGGAGTGTCTGCGGCAGGAGCCCTGACTCAGGATATGATAAAGAGCATGGCCAAGGATCCTCTTGTTTTCGCAATGGCGAATCCGGAACCGGAGATACTGCCTGACGCTGCAAAGGAAGCGGGTGTAAAGGTCATCGGCACGGGAAGATCAGACTATCCTAATCAGATAAATAACGTCCTCATATTCCCGGGGATATTCAAGGGAGCCCTTGCGGCGAGAGCAAAGGCCATAACACCTGAAATGAAGATCGCAGCAGCATACGCTCTGGCAGGGATCATAAAGGACGATGAGCTGGCAGAAGACAACATCATACCCAGCGCTTTCCATCCCGGAGGAGCTGATGTAGTGGCAGAAGCTGTAGCGAAAGCCTGGAAAGATAATAACTGAGCTGCCAGAGCAGCTTTTAAGTGGATGCCTTATTTGCGGTCGCAGGTCTCTTATGTGGCTCTCCACCTATGAAAAAAGATAGGCATAAACGCCCGAGCCGTTGAAAATACTGGCTTGGGCTTTTTCATACATTTTTTTACAAATATTTCAATAATTGCGTTGCATCAAAACTTTATACGTGGTATAATGTATTCGTAAAAAGGAATGGATATTCTGGAGAGAAAAGTATTAACGGAGGTGACAGTAATGAAATATTTAGTACCGATCGATGGATCCAAGCAATCAATGGCTGCCGTTGAATATGCTGCAAAACTTGCCGAAAAGTTTGAGGGATCTACCATCACTCTCGCATACGTTATCATGTATGAACCTTACTTTATGGACTCACCTGAGCTTATCGAAAAGAACGGACAGGCAAAGGCATCTGTAGTTCTTGATGAAGCCGAAAAAATGCTTGCCAGCTACTCCGGTATCGGCGTAAGAAAAGTCATCGAGCATGGAAGCAGTGCTGCAGACAAGATCGTTGAACTGGCTGAGACAGGTAAGCACGATGCTATCGTAATGGGTTCACAGGGACTGTCGAACCTTAAGAGGTTCCTCATGGGTTCGGTATCCACCAGGGTAAGCCAGTATGCTCCGTGCACTGTTGTGCTCGTAAGATAAAAGAAGGATATTTTGTAGGAAGGAAAGCTTAAACAGACTATGATCATCCTGCGAACGGATATGCAGGATGTAGCGACCGGATCGCTATGTGGAAGGGCTGCCGAGAAGGCAGCTCTTTCATTTTTTTGAAAAAAGGCATTGACAAAACAAAGGCTCTGTATTATTGTACTAAGTGAGTAATACAATAATACAACGAAGGGAGATGAAGCTGTGTGGCCGTTTAAGGATGGAACGCCTATCTATCTGCAGATAACTGAAGAGATGAAGCTCAGGATACTGCGGGGAGTGTACCCGGCAGGAGCTCAGGTGCCGCCTGTAAGGGAGCTTGCCATGGAAGCCGGGGTCAATCCCAACACGGTGCAGAGAGCATATACTCAGATGGAAGCAGAAGGGATACTGAAAAGTGACCGGACCCGGGGCAGGTTCGTTACGGAGGATAAAAGAGTGTTGAAAGAACTGAAGGATAGTCTGAGCAGCGGTTTTGTCAGAGAAATGATCTCAAAGATGAAGGATCTGGGAATGAATGAAGACGAAATAGTAAGCGCTGTTCAGAAAGAGATAAAGGAGGACGGGAAATGAGCATTTTAGAATGCAGGGGACTTACGAAGAAATACGGCAGTCTCTGTGCTGTGGACAACATAAGCATTTCTCTTGAAAGCGGGAAGATCGCAGGGCTCCTGGGGCCTAACGGCAGCGGGAAGACCACTCTGATAAAGATGGCTAACGGCCTTCTCAGGCCCACATCGGGAAAGATACTCATAGACGGAATGGCTCCCGGAAAAAGGACAAAGGCCATAACCGCGTATCTGCCTGATAGGGATTTTCTGCCGGAATACATGAACGTCAGGCAGCTGCTGGAATTCTACGGAGATTTCTTTGAAGATTTCGATGAAGAAAGAGCAAGGGGGATGCTTGATGATCTGGGCCTGTCGGAAAAGATGCGGCTGAAGAAGATGTCAAAGGGAACGAAGGAAAAAGTCCAGCTGATACTGACTATGAGCAGGAGGGCGAAGATCTACTTCCTGGATGAGCCTATCGCAGGCGTGGATCCGGCAGCAAGGGACTACATACTCAAGACTATAATAAGCAACTACGACCCGGAAGCTGCTGTAGTCATATCCACGCATCTCATCGCTGATGTGGAGGCAGTGCTTGATGACGTGATCTTCATTGATCATGGAAACATCGTACTTCACAAATCCGCTGATGAGATCAGAGAAGATGAGGGAAAGAGTGTAGACGGACTTTTCAGGGAGGTGTTCAGATGTTAGGTAAACTTTTCAAATATGAATTCAAAGCCACCGGACGGATCCTGCCTCTGATATATGTGCTTATGATGGCCGTAGCCTTTCTGTTCGGGATCATTTTCCGGATGGATGTGTATATCGGAAGGGTCAGCTTGCTGATCTTCATCGCAGCTTCAGTAGCACTGGTGCTTATGACTGTGATAATACTGATCCAGCGGTTTTATAAAAATCTTCTGGGAAATGAAGGGTATCTGATGATGACACTGCCTGTAAGTGCCGGCAGCCACGTGAGCTGCAAGATCATTTCGGCGGCATTGTGGATCGTCCTGGGCGGCCTGACCGGGGCAGTTTCGGTAGTGCTGCTCCTGCTGGGCGCGGAAGGCGGCTTCTTGTATCTGAAAGATATAGACATCCTTGAGCCTTTTAAAATGGGATTCACCGGGTCTCAGGGTACATTCTGCGTGATAATGACCATAGTGCTCCTGATAATCGCCTGCGCGGAAATGGCAGCCAAGATATACGCAGCCATAGCCCTTGGTCACCAGTGGTCAAACCACAGAGCCTTAGGCGCTGTCCTGGCATATATCGGCTTTTCAGTCATAGAAGCCGTAGTATCCTCACCGCTGCGGTTTGAGTTTATACTGGATTACGGCATGAACTTCAGCGATTATCAGCAAATTATGTTCACAGCCATAGGCCTTGTAGCAGCGCTGCTTGCAGTATACTGGTTCATCGCCTGGATACTTGTGAAGAAAAGGCTGAACCTGCAGTAGTCATAAAAACAAAAAAGAAATAAAAATCATAAAAGCAGGGGCCTTGTCCGGTCCCTGCTTTTGGTTATACGAAGCCTCCATTACATGCGTCGGCATACGCCTTCAGATGTCTCCATCTGCGTTTGCTTCATGCGGCTCCGGCCGGCAGCGGTCTCAAAAAGAAAAACTTTATATGAGCAACAAGGTTGCTCTTAGCCGTCGCTTTGTTTATAATAACACCATAATGAACAGAAACATTGTGATAACAATAGAGTATGACGGTTCTGTATTCCACGGGTGGCAGAGGCAGCCGGACTGCCTGACTGTCCAGGGAATGATAGAGGAGGCTTTAGGGATACTCTGCGGGACACCGGTAGAGATAAACGGCACCAGCCGCACAGATGCCGGTGTCCATGCATACGGGCAGAAGGCCAGTTTTTCAGGGGATTTCGGGATCCCCACGGGCCGCATAGCATACGCTCTCAATAACCTGCTTGGATCAGAGCGGTGGGGCGAGGCAGCAGGTGCTGTCAGGATAACGGAAGCAGCTGAGGCTGATGAAGATTTCCACGCCAGATTCAGCGCGAAAGGAAAGACGTACCTGTATAAGATATTCAATCTGCCGCAGATGGAAGTCTTCCAGAGGAACTACTGTTATCACATACCGGAGAAACTGGACCTGGGACAAATGCGAAAAGCCGCATCATATATGGAAGGCACTCATGATTTTGTCTGCTTTCAGGCATCAGGCGGGCAGGAACGTGAGACCACAGTGAGGACCATCAGCAGCATAACCATAGAAGAAGCTGATGAAGGATATGTATATATCCGTGTCACAGGCGACGGCTTTTTATACAACATGGTCAGGATAATCACAGGGACACTGGTGGAAGCAGGTCTTGAAAAGACGGCACCGGAGAAGGTGAAGACGATCATTGAGTCAAAAGACCGGGCCCTTGCAGGACATACAGCGCCTCCGCAGGGACTGTACCTTGAACAGATATATTACTGAATGAAAAAATTTGTGTTAAATAAATAACAGAAAATTTTGAGTTCAGCCTTATATAAGGTATAATGATGACATAATATTATAGATATCCGGAGGAAAAATGGAAAGGATAAGCTGGGACGAATATTTCATGAAGATGGCAGAGCTCGCAGCCACCAGATCCACATGTCTGAGGAGGCAGGTAGGGGCAGTCATCGTTCAGGACAGACATGTCATCGCAACAGGATATAACGGAGCGCCTAAAGGAGTGCCTCACTGCAGTGAGACAGGAGGATGCCTGAGGGAAAGAATGGGCATACCGTCAGGAGAGCGGCACGAGCTGTGCAGAGCGCTGCATGCTGAGCAGAACGCCATAATCCAGGCGGCAACTCTGGCACAGAGCATCGAAGGCGCCACCATGTACATAACCAATCAGCCCTGCATCATCTGCGCTAAGATGATCATAAACGCGGGGATTGAGAGGATAGTCGTGAGAGACGGCTACCCGGATGAATTCGCAGTTCAGATGCTGGCAGAGGCAGGACTGAAGATAGTCATGCTGAAAGACGCAGACAAAGCATAGCCGGGAGGTGCATCAGCTTGACTTATGTGGCAGGAGCCGCTGCAGGACTTGCTTTCGGCGCACTGATCGCATTCCTGAAATATGTTTTCATCTGGCGGAAATATACAGAAAAAGACGAGACCAGCGGCGATTATTCGGCGCAGGCATCGCAGATATATATAAGAAGTATGGTAAGTTATGCCGTGAATATAGGGGCTCTGGTGCTGGTTTTCATCCTCAGAGACAGACTGCCCTTTGACGGGATAGCGTGCCTGATCGGCACAGCCGTGTCCCTGGGAGTGCTCAACAGAGTCTTCGCCCTGAGACAGGGAAAGAATACGGCGGGCCGGTGATGATCCCGGAACGACTTGAATACAGGAGGCCTGAATAAGTGACTAAATTCCTTGAAACAATCGGGATAACAAGCGGAATGTTCACAAGCATCATAATCACAGTGGTGCTCTGTGTCCTTGCGATCATTGCGGGAAGGCGCATCCAGACCATACCGTCAGGTCTTCAGAACGTGGTGGAGATGGCCATCGAGAAACTGTACGGGTTCTTCGAAGATATCATGGGGAAGAGAACATGTAAGAGATACTTCCCTCTCGTCGGAACACTTTTCATCTACATACTTATCTCAAATTATACGGGACTTCTGCCCGCAGCCGGCCATGTGCCGGGCCTTGCGGCGCCTACGAGTTCCATAAACTGCACTATGGCCATGGCGGTCATAGTTTTTGTCGCTACACAGGCTATCGGAATAAGAGAACATCACGGACCGGGCTTCTTCAAGCATCTGTTCAAGCCTTTCGCCTTCCTCTTCCCGCTCATGGTGCTGGAAGAACTGGTAAGGCCTGTTTCACTTACGCTGAGGCTTTACGGAAACGTATTCGGCGAAGAGACAGTAACGGCATCGTTCTTCGATCTGGTGCCCATAGGGCTTCCTGTGATCATGCAGATACTGGGAGTGCTCATGGGTCTGGTGCAGGCACTGGTGTTCGCACTGCTGGCTTCCATATACATAACAGAAGCAGCAGAGACAGAACATCTGTAAACACGCTTTTTATCGCGGCAGTTTCCCGAAACGGGGGACAAAGGCCCGGAGCTTTCGGACATGCCGCGGGGAATATATATCAGTTATTGTTATCATTCACACGAGGAGAAAAGTTATGGGATTTGTAGCTTTAGCAGCAGCACTTGCGATCGGACTTGCGACTATCGGACCTGGAATAGGTCAGGGTCTTGCAGCAGCA
>CAMCER010000026.1 GCA_945873875.1 uncultured Clostridia bacterium | reverse complement strand
ATGGGTTTTACCCACATATGAACAACCACGCGTTCGACGCGTGGCTGTGTTTTTTAATCAAAGTGATAATCAGAACCGGTGTAGCGAAGCCTCGGATGGATCGAAAGCTTCGGGAGCCGGATCAGTCTGATTCGCGGATGAATTTCACGGCAGAGGTACCGGCCTTCGCGCCTTCGTAGACTGCGGCCGCCACCTGAAGCATCCCGCCTGTGCAGTCGCCTGCGGCGTAGACGCCGGGAACGTTTGTCGCCATGTTCTCATCGACTGTGATCTTATTGTTTTCTGTCAGGATGCCCAGTTTTTTCGCCATGTCGACACTTCCGGCCGTTCCGTATGCGACAAAAACGCTGAACACATCCAGGCTGGAGCCGTCTTTGAATTCAACGGCTTCAAGATGATCGCTGCCAGTAAGGCGGCTTATTTTTTTCCTGTTTATCTGTACTTCTGCAGGGAAATCTGCAGTGGGCTCATCGCCGTTGGTGAGCAGCGTGACTGAGCCGGCTACAGGGAGAAGGTCGTTTACCTCGTTGAGGGCGAACTGTCCGCTTCCAAGGACAGCCACGTCTTTTCCACGGTTGAAGAAAGCATCGCAAACAGCGCAGTAGCTGATGCCCGCGCCTTCAAATCCCGCAAGGCCTTCGATCTTCGGCACCGCTCTGGGTGAGCCGGTGGTCAGGATGACAGTTTTCGTATCGTAAGTGGTTTTATCGGTGATCACCTGAAGGCTTTCGCCAAAACCGAGACTCACTACTTCTTCTTCTGCGAATCTCACTCCCAGGCGCGCAGCCTGTTTCATGCCGGCGTCAAGCAGGTCTTTCCCGCTGACCGGCTGAGCGAAACCGTAGTAATTTTCGATTTTGTCCGTTTTTTCAAGAGCGCCTCCGCCGTTGTGGATGATAAGAGTATCTATCCCGGCTCTTACTGTGTAGAGTGAGGCGGATATGCCGGCCGGGCCGGCTCCGATTATTATTACCTGTTCCATATCATACCTCCCGCGGCAAACCCGCGACCGGATCGGTCTTTTCACAGATTCGGTTTGTCAGACGCGATGCTTTTCAGCCGCAACGCCTGCGGCAACTTTATTTCTTTTCAGCGCCATCGCCCGCGTCATCTGCTTCTGCCGCATCGTCTGCTGTCTTGGCCTGCAGGGCTTTAGCTTTCTTTTGGGCTGCTTCTTTTTCCGGATCGTAGATGTTAACATTCACATCCTGGAATTTCTTCCGCGAAGCCCGCTTCATGATAAGCCCGAGAACGAGTATTATCACTACGATCACCAGGACCAGAAAATATATAGGTCCGCTTGCCAGAAGTATATCTCTCATTTTAAGTCACCTTTCATCGTTATACAGACTGAGTCTGTCGCTGCTTAAGCTCCGCCGGGCCCGATGGCCGGGGAAGGTCAGTTCCCTTTCACTTCTTTTATCTTCTGAAGCACTGTGTTAGCCACTGTACCGGCGGTCTCTGTACCGTAGCCGCCGTTTTCAACTACAACTATGAATGCGTACGGCATGTCGTCTCCTCTGACAAAGCCCGCAAACAGCGCGTTAGGCTCTTTGGTTTTGTCGACTTCAGCCGTTCCGGATTTAGCGTATACTTTCAGCCCCGGGAACATCCAGTCGCCGTAAGTTTTACGCACGTTGTTTCTCATGTATTTTCTCAGCCTCAGGGCAGTTTCGCTTTCCATTATCTGCTCGCTTCTCGGAGCGGAAAGAAGGTCAGCGGAACTTCCGTTGGCGAATTCCACGCTCTTCACGATCTTGGGGCTGACTGCCTCGCCGCCGTTGGCGATGCCGCCCATGAAGACCATCATGCTTGCCGGGTTGATCATATCGTTATGCTGCCCGACGCCGGCCCATGCCAGATTCACATCTGCGTTTTCAGGGAACTCGAAGGTCCCCGCCTTTGTCTTGATGCCGTCTATATCATAGACCTTGGTGAGCCCGTATTTTTCTACCGCATCTTCCATGACGTCGGCTCCCAGATCAAGAGTCAGCTCGCCGAAGCCGCAGTTGCAGGACACCGCAAGGGCCTCTTTCAGGTTCACGCTGCCGTGAGCTTCAAGGTCCGTTACTTTGTCCGGGCCGTATTCCTGGACTCCGCTGCAGTCGTAGTGCCAGCTGCGGGCGTCGGATTTGTTCTCAAGCGCCGCGGCCGTAGTCGCAACCTTGAAAGTGGAGCCCGGAGGTGTGGTCCAGGCAAAGAGCCTGTTGATGTATGTCCCGGATGTGTCGTCTGATGAAAGATCAGGCGGGTCCGCCGGGTCGTACGCCGGGGTGCTTACGGCGCAGATTATCTCGCCGGTCCTGTAGTTATATACTCCTACCGTGCCCGAGTGCCCGTAAAGGGCTTCGTATGCGGCTTTGCAGACTTCCGCGTCCACCGTCAGCCGGACGATGCGGCCGCCTCCGCCGAAGGTGTATGTGCCGTTTAAGATATTGTAGCCTACGAGTTTGTCGGCCATGACGTTGTTGGCCCCCGTAGCGATATTGTTTTTGTCGTCCCCCGTCAGATGGACCAGAGCGCAGCGGGTCTCGTAGTCGTCGCTGAAGATCATGTTGCCGTGGCGGTTTTTCAGCAGGGTGGTGCCGTTGACGTCTTTCAGAGTGCCCCGGGCCAGGTGCCCGTTGCTGTTGACGGCCCGGTTGGTGTAGAAGGCCGCCCACTCGTTTCCTTCTGTGACAAAGGTAAACACGAAGTAGCCCATCCCGACCATGAGCACGATGGACAGGAGGACACAAAGCAATGCTCTTTTCTCAAGTTTCTTCATATGTCATCCTCCAGATCATCGAAATCAGTTATATCTTTCTGCCCGCCGGAAGGTCTTCTCCGGGGCTCGTCCTGCCCGCCGGAGCTTCTCCTGCGGGGTTTTCCTTTCTCTGCATAGCCTGCCGAAGAGGAATCGCCCCGCCCGCCGGATCTTCCGCGCCGGCGATCTTCTTCCGGTTCGATGTCTTCAGCATTGTCGCGGTCGCGGGCTTTCTCCCCTTCAAGCTTTATAGCAAAGCTTGCGTTCTGTCTGGTGTCTGCCGCCTTCAGGAAGGCTAACAGTCCCCAGGATACTACCATGCTGGTGCCGCCGTAGGACAAAAACGGGAACGTCACGCCTGTCAGCGGGATCAGGTCCAGTGAGCCGAACACGTTCAGGATCACCTGGAACAGGAACATGGATGTTGCCGCGCAGGCGGCTATGGTATAGAAGGCAGATCTGCCTGCCCGAATCGATCTTACTGCGAACAGCGAAAGGGTGATGACCGCAACGACCGCAAGGACGGCCAGGATCACACCGAACTCTTCGCTGATAAGTCCGAAGACAAGGTCGGTCTCAGAGGCCCCTACTGTATTGAGCACTCCCTCGCCGGCGCCGTTTCCTAAAAGTCCGCCGTTGGCGACAGAGATCAGAGCCTGCGTCTGCTGGAATCCTTTGTCCAGAGGGTCTTCCCAGACGTGGCCCCAGACAGAGAACCGGTCGGCTATGTATGGTTTGAATCGCAGCATGAGCATGACAGCAAGCACTGCCGCGCCCGCGATGAATATCAGTCTTGAAAGGTCGCCGCTTCGCAGGAAGGATATTATAAGGAAGGTAACGAAGAAGATCGCTGCCGTTCCAAAGTCTCCCATGAGCGCCAGGGCTCCCAGACAAAATGCGGAAAACAGGACAAATATCGTCAGGTTTTTCTTTTCATAAAGCTCATCCAGCGTTCCGGCGCCTGCGTAGATAAAGGCGATCTTGACAAGTTCTGAAGGCTGAAGGGAAATGCCCAGCTGATCTATCTGGATCCAGTTGGCGGCTCCGAATTTGTTGGTGCCGAAAACCAGATTCACCAGGAGAAGCAGGATACCGATGCCTACTAAAAGCACGCGGATCTTTTTCGCCCTGTCAAGGTCTCTTAAGTACCAGCACAAAGCGAAGAACAGCAGAACTCCCAGAACTACTGCAATGAACTGTTTCAGAGTCGCGTCCGGAAAACGGGACGCGGTTATGGCGATGCTCAAGGTCGACAGGAAGAATGCGATCATTTCCATCTCAAAGCCCCTGCGCTTCATTGCCCTTAAGGCGATGACGTATGTCCACATGAGGACCGCCATGAGCGCGAATGAAATGGGCACGCTGGCCGGAGTCTCGCCGTCTCCTGCGATGATGAACTGTATGGCTGTCAGCAGCTGGAACAAAGTAAGCGCCAGAAGCACGGGCCACGGTGAAACGGGCCGGCTCCTTCTGATTCGCGACTTGATGTTTTCCCGCCGCTCAGCCAGGCTCACCGGCATAAGAGTGAAGTTGCCTCCGCCAAGTGTAAGAGTGTCGCCTGTACTTAATGGAGTCGGTTCGATGACCGGCTCGCCGTTTATCATGGATCCGTTCTTGGAATTCAGATCGTTGTAGGTCCAGTTGCCGTCGTCATCCCGCACAAGCGTTCCGTGGTTTCTGGACACGCTGATCAGATCGATGACCACGTCTGCGTTTTTGGCCCTGCCGATGACGTTCTCCCAGTGCCGCAGAGCGCGGGTCTTCCCGTCCGGGCAATCAAGATAAGCCCAGATCTCAGATGAGTTGCCGCTCTGCAAAAGGGACGCGATGCATTTTACAAGTATGAAGAAACCTAAAACTACCAGTGCCCAGCGCACTGCGAAGGTGTAATACGCTCCCAGGTTGTCAAGTATAGATGAGATCAATCCCAATTCGCCACTCCTCTTTAATCTGAAACGCAAGCGCGAAGCCGGCTTCCGTCTTGCGCATCTTTTCAATCACAGGCATTATACCATAAAACAGTGCAGACAATAAAGAACCGCCTGTTTTTTGCCCGAAGTTCCCCCGCCGCCGGCCAGCCCGCTTGCCACTGCCGTTTCCCCGCCAGTCAGCTGAGGTTCCCGCGCCGGATTCGCAGTTCCGCCACCGGTCAGTCCCCGCCCGCCCACAGTTTGCACGCCTAATCCATATATGCGAGGTTAGGCGTGCAAGTTGTTCTTTTGTTGCGTGTCGAATTATGTCGAATAAGGGAAAATCGGCCAAAAACGCCTTAAATGGTCTTTTTCCCGGTTTTTGGGCGTTGGAAATGCACGCCTAAAATCCCTATATGAAATTAGGCGTGCAGTAATCACGCGTTGCCCCAGGAAAGGCGAGCCTGATTCCGGCACAAGAGATGTCCAGCCGCCGCCAGCGACACTGTTCGCAAGACCCGCATCCCCGGTCCGATCCGCAAGACCCACAGGTTTTACCACTATTGGGATATATGAGGAATAGTGGTATTTTTTCAACGCTCAAATTTGGCAAATTCGGGGATTTTGGCGTTTTTAGCCAGAAAGGGCGGTTTTTGCTGAAAAACGGGCATTTCAAAGCAATAACTTTTACCACTAATTTTTCTCAGACAAAATAGTGGGATTTTTCGTGGCGCGCAGCAGAGGGCTGGGCGGCAGGTGTTGGCGGCAGCGCTCGGCAAAGGCGGCGGCAGGGTTTGAATGACGGCGCGGGGCGTCTCAAAGGGCGTGTATAGAATTGCTTCGTGACCGGTAGCATTTAAGCGCGGCAGCGGGTATAATATACTAAACTGCAAAAGACCGCGGACAAAGGAGCGTCTGCGCGGGAACGGCAAGGCCGCGGAAGCGAAGCGACCGCGCGGGAAAAGAAGCGGCGAACAAAGCAGCGGCTGCGCAGGAACGGCAAGGCCGCGGGCACTGCAAACGAAAACCGAAACGAAAACCTAAACGAAAAGCGAAACGGAGTAACGTGGACGCAAGACGAGACAAGGGAAAGGAAAGAGGGAAAGAGATGAAAGAAAAGGAAAACAGAAACAAGAACAGAAAAAGGATAATGATACTGATCGCCATGATGCTGGTATTGTCCATGGCGCTCATTGGCTGCGGAAATAAATCGGACGATGAAGATCAGTCAGGCAGCAGCCAGCAGCAGGAGCAGCAGGACCAGAGCGGCAGCGAAGATCAGAGCGCGGAAGAGGAAGGCCAGGCGGCAGACGACAGCCCGTACGGGTTATACAAACAGGTCTGCAAAAAAGTCCAGGCTCTTGACAGCGTAACGTACACAGCCGAGCTGGAAAACGAGATCGAGTACAGCGGCGGAGACGAGCAGAGGAGCACGTCGAAGATCAATTCAACCGAAGTCTACAGGAACAAGACCATGGACATGTCCTTCGAGTCTTCTTTCAGCACCTTCGGAACCAAAGGCAGCCTGAACATCTACTATAAAGACGGCAGGCTCTATTATGATAACGACGGAAAGAAGAGCCAGCAGAAGGCGGGCCTGAAAAAACTGCTGAACAAGACCATGCGATATTCAGATCCGTATATGTATCTTAAAGGCAACTCCCTGTTCAAAATAGAAGAAGGCGACATAAAGTCAATCAAATCTCAGAACGACGATTACGGCACCGAGATCGAGATAGTGCTGAAAGACGCCTGCATCGACCACTATTTTGTCCTGGATCTGGACGAAGAATCCTCCCTTTACGGAAGCGGCTTCACGCCTTCCAATTACGAGATCGAGATCTCACTTGATAAACAGGGAAGCCTCACTGACATCAACATGTCCTACGACACAGAATTTTCCGCAGGAGAAGGAGAGGTCTCCTGGGAATGCGACATAAAGGGAATGAACGATACAGAGAAGATAGATTTTCCGGAGTTTGTTGAGAACTAGACAAAGGAAAAGGCTTTCTAGATTTTGTCTGGAGACCGGGCAAAATAAAAACACAGGCATACTTAAGTAAAGGGTCCCGGAAAAGGGCCCTGAGACAGGAGGGAAAAATGAAGAAGAAGGCGTTACTGGCGCTGGTGCTTTGTCTGGCTTTTGTTATGAGCATGAGCCTTGCAGGCTGCGGCGACAAGAGCGAGACCGGTGACAGCGGCGAGCTGGATCCGTATAAGATCTATAACGATGCTGCGGCGAAAATGAAAGACAAGAAAGACATGCAGGCCAGGGTGGACATAGACATGAAAATCGGCATCCGGGGGGAGACTGTTGACACGAAAAGCAGCATGGACATCGAGCAGGTCACGAAATCCGAGAAAGAAGTCGAGATGGCATGCAAGATGAACATGACCTCTGAACAGGAAGATCTGGATATGGACATGAGCATGTGGTATAAAGACGGCTGGATGTACATCGAAGCTGCAGGCACTAAGACCAAACAGAAAGTGGACGTGGAAGATGCGGCCAGCAAGATGAGCGTAAACCTTGGCACTGAAAAGATGACAAAGGACCTGGCGGACAAGGCCACCGCGGTGAAAGACGGAGATGTGACCAACATCGAGTTCAGGATCAGGGGAGAAAAAGTCCAGGATCTGATGTCGAAGATGATGAAGTCGGGAGACAGCAGCGTGACAGACGTCTTCCAGGCACTGGGCGATGTGAAGACCGGCGACATGACTCTCAGCGCAGTTGTAGATGAAGAAGGATATATGACGGACGTGAAAATGTCCGAGGATATGAGCATCTCCACCAACGGAACAGAAGGCAAAACAGACTTCGAGATGACCATGTCAGACATAAAGATCGATCAGGGGCTTGTCATAGACTTCCCAAGCTTCGATGATTACACAGAGGCAAGCGTCTGAAGAGGCCCGGGCTTTGGCGGCCTGACGAAAGCATCTTGCGGAAAAGCGGACGAAGGCGGCTTTAAAGGCGGGGCCCGGATATATAAAAACGGAGGAAAACCAATGGCTTTCAAAAATGACAGAGATACGAAAGCGATGATGGAAGAGCTTCTGGCCATGGAGCGCATAGAAGACAAAAGCATCATCATAGGAAAAATGGCAGAACTGTGGGATAAATACCCCCACTACCGTTTCGGCCAGCTCTTAAAGCACGTAGTCAGCGAGCTTCACGGAAATCTGTACTTCATTCCGGACGGAGTGGTACTGAAGAACCTGCAGAAGTTCCTGAGCCCGGTGATTATGCCACGCGATTTGCAAGGGCATATCAATATTTCAACAAC
>CAMCER010000025.1 GCA_945873875.1 uncultured Clostridia bacterium | reverse complement strand
CAATGACCTTCATTCTGATCATCCGGACTTTTCTGCCCGATAATGAAACGCATAGGTCCGCCGCTGTTATCAGCGCTCTTTATGTATCCTTCTTCCTGAGTGAATTCCCTGTTCACATCATCGCTTCCGATAGGCCCTATGAGAGGCGTATCGTCACATGAAAACGCCAAAATGACAGGAAGGTCAGTTCCTGCGGGTTTGTCCGCCTCCGGGTCGTCATAACATGCATATTCGCCCTTTTCTATGGTGCCCAGAGTTATTTTCACTTTGCTGCCGTCTTTTGATACCAGAGTCACCTCTGTATTATCAGGAAGGCCCTTCTGAAGTCCCGCATGCCTTAAGATCTCATAAAGCTTCACACCTGTGAATTTCCTTACGAACAACTCCGAGCCGGATGTGAGCATGCTGTAATCTGCCTCAAATCTGACGTCATCATCGTTATACGCAAGTATCTCCATGTCGCGCACGGAAAGAGTGTTCTCCTCCTTCATGCCTGAGCCGGTGAAGGTGATGGCGCTGTAGACGTAGTCGCCTGTACCGTATATATCATCTCTGTTGGTATGGGATATAGTCTCTTTAGGAACATCTCCGCAGGATGTGAAAAGGAATCCTGCAACTACAGCTATGACAAGTATCACCGTTCCGAGAACGATCTGTGTGCGTGTCAGGAAAAACTTTGATTTTTCGCCCTTTTTCTTTTTCCCTTTTTTCGAGAAGAATGATTTCCCGCCGGCACCTGCCGCCTCCGGTCCGGCCTCACTGTCCGTTATGTTTTCAGCTCCGCCGTCCTGATCTGCATCTTCGCCTGCCCCACTTATACTTTCACTGGCAAGGAGGGTCCTTACATCGATCCCCTTTCCAGCTGCGGCTGCCTCTATGGCTGCTGCCGCCTTCGCTTCGTCTTCAGAGCCTGCAGCATTTTCACCCTCAGACTCTGCTACTGCGTCTTCGCCTGCCGCCTTTACATCATCGCCGTCAGTTTCTGCCGCACCTTCTGCGCCGCCGGTCTTTTCCGCAGCATCTTCGCCGTCAGCTTTTTCCGGCTCCTGACCTACTTCTGCATCATTTTCACCGAAAACAGCTTCCAGCACTTCTGCCTTGCTGGCTGAATCGCCTGTCCCGAACGCCGCATTATATTCGTCAGCATTCTCCACTGCGTCTTCAGCACCTTCAGCGATGCCTTCAAGATCCACTTTAGCTGCAACTGTATCTTTTAACGAACTTTTATCGTATTTCTTTTTTATTGATCCAAATATACTCATATTTCCCTGGTTCCCTCGATGACCGCGCGCCCTGACAAGGGCCCCGGTTTTTTCATTCGAGTAAATATTATAACACCGTGGTCCACATAATAGCAAATACATGTGATAGATGTGTGATTTGAAAGGAAAAATATCTGATTTAGTCCGGAAATCTTATGAATACCGGCACTATGACTTACTTCCCGCCGGCGAGACTCTCTCCATCGCCTTTGCCTGCGTTGAGTATGAAAAGAGTACTTAAGATCAGAATGAAGCCAATGAGATCCAGGTATGTGAAATCCGTCTTCAGCCAGAGGGCTGACATGAAAGTTGCTGTGACAGGCTCTGAGCTCGCGAAAAGACTGGACCTGGTGGGTCCTGCTTTTTTGATGGCCTGGGCGTAAAAGAGATACGCCGCTACAGAGCCGACGATAACTATGAAAAACATTGAGAACCAGACCGCGCCGTCCCAGTGGACATCATAATGCCAGGGCCGGGCTATAGCCATCATAGCCGCGCCTCCGAAAGGAAAAGCCCATGCGATGACCACAGTGGTCGGATATTTTTTATACAGCCTTTCCGGCAGAACGGTGTTCACACTCATGAAGACAGCCAGCATCATTCCCCAGAAAAGACCCTTAGGCGTCATGGCCAGCGAACTGATGTCGCAGTGAGTCGATATGAGAAAAACACCTGTGACGGCCAATGCGATGGAAAGGACTTCTTTTTTCTTAGGTGCCGTTTTTGTCCGCAGACATACATACACTATGATCATCACCGGCGCCAGATACTGGAGCACCGTTGCCGTTCCCGCGTTGGATGTCTGCACAGCATAAAAAGAACTCAGCTGGAACATCATGGTTCCCGCTATGCCGCATATGATGGCCTGTATGAAATCTCTTTTATTATGAAGCAGTGCCATGAGGCTCTCTCTGTTGGTAAGGAAGGCGAAGATCCAGAGAAGCACGCCCGCTATGCTCAGGCGTATGGCAACGATCCAGAGAGGATGTACGTCTCTGGTCTCGAAGAGGAACTGTCCGAATACTGATGACACGCCCCAGCATATTCCGGTCATCGCGCCGCAGATGCTTCCAAATACCGTGCCTGCTTTCACTGTGAATATCCTTTCCCGGTTCCGGGGCTTTTATGTTTATGCGCTGCATCCGGAAGTTTCTTCCGCATCTCCTGCCCCTGGTGCTGAACCTTTTTCTGTCGCACATCATTATATTATATACTCCGCAGGCAGACAATACATCTCACACCGGATGCAGGATCCGGTCATGTGGTTTACAACTGAAAAAAGAGAGGCGGCCTCTCTTTTCTCAGATATCAAGACAAATTATTATCAGAAAAACAACATTTATGGATTTCTTCTGTTTACATTATGTAATATAACATTGGCGGGCGAGTCAAAAAGTTGGCGCGCCAACATTTTTGATAAAAAATCACTTTTTCTTCTGAACTGCCGGATTTCAGTCTTTAGTCAGAAGTGTGAAGGTCCCTTTCCTGTAATCTATGAGCCCGTCCTGCTTCATTTTACTGAGTTCATTTGAAAGGGCGCTTCTGTTGACACACAGGTACTGGGCGAAACGCTCCCGGTCCATGTTGATGCCGAAAGTCCTCATGCCGGTCTTGGCGTACATCCTCTCAAAGTAGGTCATTATCCTCTCACGCAGGCCCCGGATAGCCAGCATCTCAGTCTTGTAAAGTCTTCTTATGCAGTCGTCTGCCAGCGAATAGATGAGATTCTGGTTGAACCTGTCTCCAAAGGGCGTATTCATCAGCCTGCGAAGCTCGATGCTCACCACAGTCGCCGGACCGCCTGCCGCCACATAATTCACAGGAGAAGCCCCGGTCAGTGAAGCTGCCTCCTCGATACAGAAGGTCTCACCCGGATAGAACACGTTCAGGATATGTACACTGCCCTCTTCATATACTTTCTCGGCTCTGACGCTGCCTGAAAACAGGACAGAAAAACGACGCACCTCATCCCCTTCGAAATACAATATCTCATCCTCCGCGTATGTGCGGGCATGAGGCATTATCTCGTCGTAGATCTCATCTATTTCTTTTTCTGAAAATCCTTTGAAAAGCTGGGATCTGCTCAGCAGGGGTGTGTATCTTTTTCCTTCCATTCGTTTCTTCCGCCTGTTTTACTCAGTTTCAGAGCAGACCGGTCACTTATGGTAAGTCTCGTTCCTGTTGATCTTGAATGCTCTGTATATCTGCTCCAGAAGTATGACCCTCATCATCTGATGCGGAAAGGTCATGTCCGAAAAAGAAAGCTTCATGTCAGCCCGTCTGCTGACTTCATCAGAGAGCCCCAGGGAACCTCCGATTATGAAAGCGATGTCACTTTTCCCGTCCAGAGCCAGCTGTGAGATCTTATCAGCCAGACCCTCTGAAGAAAGTTTTTTTCCTTTTATCTCAAGGCTGATAACGAAATCTCCAGGTCTCAAAGTATCCAGGATCGCTCTGCCTTCCGCAGTCTTCACCGCCTCCTCATCAGCAGGTGAGGCATTTGCCGGAAGACGCGCCTCCTTCATTTCCCGCACAGAGAGAGCGCAGTAGCTTTTAAGACGTTTGCTGTATTCCGCCACCGCATCACTCCAGTACTTTTCTTTGAGTTTTCCAACACAGATTACTGAAATATTCATACTTCTATCAAATCACATTATATAGACAGCATCCGGCGCCGAATGTTGTCCTGCCAACTTTTACGTTGCGCCGCGATATTCTCCGCCGGTTCACAGCTCATATATCCTGCTCATCTGGTTTCTCAGCACCACATCGATTTTCGTATCCCCACCGGTATATATATCTTCCTCCGCCAGGATGTTTCTTATGGTCATCAGCGCAAGATCGGGCATATTGTTCTCATGAGAAAGATGCCCTAAAAGGATCTGCCGCTTTTTCGGATTCTCCTTTACCAGACGGCAAATGCACCGGCCTGCGCATTCATTTGAAAGGTGCCCCATGTCGCTGATTATTCGCTGCTTTACTGAGTAAGGGTATCTGCTGTACTGCAGTATCTGAGGCTCATGGTTGGCCTCGAGCACCAGAAGATCAGCATCCTGGATCTCTCCAAATATATCATCTGTTATGCAGCCTGTATCTGTAAGTATGCTGACTTTTCTGCCCTCATGGGAAAAAGAGTATCCCACAGGCTCTGCAGCATCATGGGAAATGTGAAAAGGTCTGACCCGGATCCCTCCCAGATCATCCGGCTCTATAGTCTCTCCTGTAGTCAGCACATTGACCCTGTCCGGAGGGAGTCTGTGATCCTTTATGACTTCTATCTGCTGCCATGTCGCTTCATTAGCGTATGCTGACATCTCAGGAAGTTTCTTCCCCAGCACACGGATGCTTTTGATATGATCCTCATGCTCGTGAGTGATGAAAAGCCCTTTTACCTGCTCCGGTCCGGTGCCGGTCTCTTCAAGGCCTTCAAGTATCTTTTTCCCGCTTATGCCGGCATCCACTAAAAGCGCCGAGCTGGTGTTTTTTATCAGATAACAGTTACCGCTGCTTCCGCTTGAAAAGGAACAGAAGCTGAATGACATATTATCCCTCCCTTTCTGTCAGTTTTCACACGTGACATTATAACACAGTATCCCTCTGTTTTTGCTCTCTCTTGCCCTTGAGCATCAACTGTTTTTTTAGTACAATCAAGAAAATAGAAAAAGCGCAGGCGTGCTGAAAAACGCGTGCGCAAAGCCGGAAAGGGGAAATAATGGGAAACAGAACTATCCTCAACATATATACAGACGGCGGCTGCGCCGGCAATCAGAACGATAAGAATCTGGGGGGCTGGGGCGCTGTCCTTGAGTTTGGCCCGCATAAAAAAGAACTATTCGGGAGCGAGCCTGATACCACCAACAACCGCATGGAGATGACCGGACTCTTAAAGGCGTTCGAGGCCATAACCAAACCGGATCAAATCATCCACGTTTTCTCAGACAGTTCATATCTGATGAACTGCTTCAGAGAGAAGTGGTATGAGAACTGGTTGAAAAACGGCTGGAAGACAAAGCAGAAAAAGGACGTGGGCAACCGGGACCTGTGGGAGATGCTGCTGCCGTATCTTGAGGAGCACGACATCTCTTTCTTCCGGGTCAAGGGCCATGTGAATCTGGATCATCCGGCAACTGACGTGAAAAAACTCTACGATAAATTCTGCCAGTGGAACGGCCGTGATTTCACCATGGAGGATTTCCGTCACATAACGGAGATGAACAACCTGGCAGACAAGCTTGTGAACGACGGCATCGACAGCATCAGATAAAATGCCGCATACATCCTGATTTTGAGCGCCGGGCTTTCTCCCGGCGTTTGACATATGAAAACAACAGGGATAAAATTAATTGTTGCAGATCTTAATAAACTAAAGATATAAGGAGATGTTATTATGAGTTATGATTTTCCAGTAACCAGGACCACCAGTCCTAAAGCAAAGCCGGATCCGGATACGCTGAGATTCGGAACAGAATTCACAGACCACATGTTCATCATGGACTACACAGAAGGACAGGGCTGGCATGACGGAAGGATCGTTCCTTACGGACCACTTTCACTGGATCCTGCGGCAGTTGTTTTCCACTACGCCCAGGAGATGTTCGAAGGACTGAAGGCATATAAGACCGCAGACGGCCGCGTGCTCTTATTCAGACCTGACATGAACGCCAAGAGAACCAACAGGACCAACGACAGACTCTGCATACCTCAGGTAGATGAGGACCTGTATGTAGAAGCTGTAAAGGCCATCGTAAAAGTCGACGCAGACTGGATCCCTGAAAAAGAAGGGACTTCCCTGTACATCAGACCTTTCATCATCGCCGACGAACCGTTCCTCGGCGTACGCAGGGCAAACTCATATAAATTCATAATCATACTGAGTCCGGTAGGCCCCTACTATGAAGGCGGACTCACTCCGACCAAGATATATGTAGAGGACAAATACGTCCGCGCTACTCCGGGCGGCACAGGCGAGGCCAAATGCGGCGGCAACTACGCTGCAAGCCTGAAAGCTCAGGAAGAAGCACACGAACAGGGATTTGAACAGATCCTCTGGCTGGACGGCGTTGAAAGAAAATACGTTGAAGAGATCGGAACATCCAACGCTTTCTTCAAGATCAACGGTGAAGTCATCACAGCACCGCTCAACGGAACTATCCTACCGGGAATCACCAGAAATTCCGTTATCCAGATCCTCAAGAAAAAGGGCATGAAGATAACTGAAAGACGCATCTCCATCGACGAGATCGTTGAGGCATACAAGAACGGACAGTTCGAAGAAATGTTCGCATCCGGAACAGCTGCAGTTATCTCACCTGTCGGCGAACTCCGCTACAAGGGCGAGACCATGCTGATCAACGGCGGCGGCATCGGCCCTGTTGCCCAGGAAATGTACGACACCATCTACGGCATCCAGACAGGAAAAGTCGCAGACGAGATGGGCTGGACAGTAGAAGTAAAATAAAAGCGATAAAGAAAAATGAGAAGATCACCGGCACAGCAGACTGCACCTGCCGGTGATCTGTGGTTTTTACTATGAATGATTATATTTTATCGATAAAAAAGAAACTGGACCCTATGACAATATTCATAGGGCTGATGAAAGACACTGAATTATAGTCTGTCTCATAGCTAGCAGGGTCCATAAAAGAATACATGGAAGAAAAGTCCATGGATGATGAAGATGACTGCTTCAGCGAGGCGGATCCATCTTTCGTCACAGATGCGTACTGTGAATTTGTCTCCATGATATACAGCTCAGGAACAGGTCCCAGAAGAGATGACATCCTAGAAGACTGCGAAAAAGATGCGAGCATGCTCAGAGCAGCGGCTGTGTCAGACCGCAGGCCGTCAGACTGGAGCGCTTATGTCCGGGGGCTGGTCCTCTGTGACGAGAACTTTTATGTAACGGGAAAAGCCGCAGGAAAGAAAATGGGAAAACAGATAGAAGACTGTCTTCTGAACGAGCTTCAGATCCTTCAGAAATTCTCACAGATCACATCTGCCAGGATCAGAAAATCACTTCCCGAGGAAGTAAACAGTCTGACACTTCCGTCATGGACCACATCGAAAACAGATCTGGTTTCTGATTATCAGAAGATGATCGAAAGCCTGCCTGTCACAGGATACGGAATGTATGCGCGCTACCGGGCCTTCTCCGTAAAGGAAGGACGTCTGGTCCCCGTAAGCTATCCGGATCCCCAGAGGCTTGATCAGCTTTTCAGATATGAACGGGAGAGAAACCTGATCATAAAAAACACCAAAGCTCTGGTCGCAGGCAAAGGCGCCAGCAACATGCTCCTTTACGGTGACGCAGGCACCGGCAAAAGCTCGACGATCAAAGCCGTGGCCAACGAATTCGCTGATCAGGGGCTCCGCCTCATAGAGATAAAAAAAGAGCAGCTTTACGAGATCCCTGAAGTGCTTGACGAGATCTCTGCAAATCCGCTGAAATTCATAATCTTCATAGATGACCTGAGCTTCTCGGGAAACGACGATAACTTCTCAGCTCTGAAGGCGGTGCTTGAAGGCAGCGTCTCAGCCTTCGGGAACAATGTGGCTATCTACGCCACCAGCAACAGGCGCCATCTGGTGAAAGAGACCATGAGCCAGCGTGAAGGCGACGACATACATGTGAACGACACACTCCAGGAACTGACCAGTCTTGCCGCCAGATTCGGGCTCACCATCACATTCAGCAGTCCGGGAAGAGACGACTATCTGGATATCGTCAGGAATCTTGCTGAAAACTACGGCATAAAGATGCCTGAGGATGAACTTGTCATGAAGGCAGAAAGATTTGCCATCCGGGCCAACGGAAGAAGTCCGCGAGTGGCGAAGCAGTTCATAGAGCTGGAGAAG
>CAMCER010000024.1 GCA_945873875.1 uncultured Clostridia bacterium | reverse complement strand
TGGTGGAAGGACCAAGCAAGCAGAAAAAAGACACTCTGGCAGGAAGGACTGACGGATTCAAACTGGTGAATTTCCCCGGTGATATTTCACTGACAGGGAAAATGGTGCCGGTAAGGATCACAAAAGGAAAGACATTCAGCCTGGAGGGAGAACTGGTTTTATGAGCGAAGAGACAGGCGGACTTGGAAGTAAAAGAAAACAGATAATAGGCATAGTCTCCATCATCGTACTGCTGGTGATAACCATATTCGTCATCAAAAGCAGGGGGGAAGAGATAAATTTCCGCATGCTAATGAGTACCATAAGACATGCAGATCCTGTATTTCTGGCTCTGGCAGCTCTGGCGATGGTGCTTTACGTACACATAGAAGGCCGGGCCATAGCAGTAATTGCAAAGCCCCTTGGATACAGGCTGAAAAGGAGACACACCTTCGTATATGCCAGTGCGGACATATATTTTTCAGCTATCACACCATCTGCCACAGGCGGACAGCCGGCGTCAGCGTATTACATGATAAGAGACGGAATGAAAGGCTCGGATGCGACTACCACCCTTGTACTGAACATCTTTATGTACACAGCATCGCTGATAATACTCGGCGTGTGGGCTCTGGTATGGAAGTTCCAGTTTCTCTTAAGCTGCACCAGGATAGTGAAACTGCTTTTCTCACTTGGGCTGGTGGTACAGATACTGCTGCTCCTGCTTTGTCTGCTTTGCATGGTCTCAAGACAGAGCATAAAGAATCTGGGAGCAATGGTGGTAAGTGCCCTGCATAAGCTGAGGATCATAAAGAACAAAGAGAAAAGGATGGAGAGCGTCTATGCATTTGTCGACAGATATGATGCAAGCATGAAACTGCTGAAAAGCAACCCGCTTATGATGATCAAGGCCCTTCTTGTCAACATAGCGCAGCGTTTCGCCTATGTTGCGGTGGGATACTGCGTATACAGGAGCCTGGGCTTCAGCAGTATGAGTTTTTTCGATATAATGGCCATACAGATCATACTGATGGTATCGGTAAACAGCATACCTGTGCCGGGAGCGGTAGGGGTCTCTGAAGGAAGCTTTATCTCCATATTCAGAAGCATATACACCAGAGTGCTTCTGGTGCCGGCAATGGTCATGACCAGACTTTTCAATTACTATATCTGCTTCATTCTGTGCGGAGTCGTGACTCTGACGTATCACGCTTCGCTCATAAAGAGGGGATATACGAAGATATACATTAAGGACATGGGAAACACCGGGATCCTGGAGGAACCAGACTCACCGGAAGAAAAGGACAAAGGGGCATCGTCATGAAAAAGAAACCATTCATAGGATACTTCAATTACACCGTGCTTCTGACGCACATATCGCTTTTGTCTACGGTCTTCGGCATATATTTCGCCATAAAGGGCATACCGGAGGCTGCAGTCTACTGTCTGATGATATCAGGCATATGCGACGCCTTCGACGGTAAAGTCGCCAGAACGAAAGAGAGGAGCAGGCAGGAGGAACGCTTCGGCATCCAGCTGGACTCTCTCAGCGATATCGTCTGCTTCGGAGTTCTTCCCACAGTCATCGGCTATACTCTGGGAATGAGACACTGGTGGTACATAGCTGTTTTCTTCTTCTATGTGATGGCAGCTCTGACCAGACTGGCGTTTTTCAATGTGACAGAGGAAGACAGGCAGCTTGAGACAGGAGAAAGACGGAAAGAATACACAGGACTTCCTGTGACTTCAGCGGCGATAATAATCCCGGCACTTTACATAGTAGGTCACTTCTTCGAGCCGTATTTCGAGATAGTTTACGCGGCAGTCATGGTAGTTACAGCCATACTGTTCATCCTCAACTTCAGGATGAGAAAACCCAGCGGGATATTCATGGCACTGCTCATCATCTTCGGCTCAGCGCTGCTGGTGATGATGGCAAAGGGAATACATTATGGAGCATAGAAGACAGACTGAGAAGATGGACACGCTTCAGGTATCCGGCCTGCTGCGGTTCCTTTCTGAGAATCCGGCAGGAAGGTTCCTTCTGAAGATAATAACGCTGCCTGTTTTTTCAAAGATCGCAGGCGTCTTTATGAGCAGCAGCCTTTCCAGGCCGTTCATAAAAGGATTCATACGTAAAAACGACATAGACATGCATGACTACGGACGGGTGGGTTCATACGGGACCTTCAATGAGTTCTTCACCAGGAAGATAAGAGAAAATGCCCGGCCCGTAGACTTAAGACCTGAGGCGCTGATAGCGCCATGTGACGGCAGGCTCACAGCATTTCCGATAGATGATGAAACAGTCTTCAGCATCAAGAACAGCACCTACAGCGTGGCTGACCTTGTAAATGACGGGGATCTGGCGAAAAGCTACAGAGGTGGCACGGCACTTGTTTTCAGGCTCTGTGTGGATGATTACCACAGATACTGTTATGTGGACGACGGCAGCAAAGGAGATAATATCCATATAAGAGGACGTCTGCATACAGTTCAGCCCATCGCGCTGAGAAACGACCCGGTGTTCGTACAGAATTCAAGAGAGTACACGGTAATGGACACCGAGAATTTCGGCAGGGTGACACAGATAGAAGTAGGCGCTCTCATGGTGGGGAAGATCAGGAACTATCAGAGAGTGTGCGATATAAAGAAGGGGCGCGAGAAGGGGATGTTCCTCTTCGGCGGATCAACGATAATACTGCTGCTCAGCAAAGATGCAGCACTTATCGATGAAGAATTTTTTGAAAACACGGAGAACGGATCAGAGACTCTGGTAAAAATGGGGGAGAAAATTGGTACAGCTAATAACAGACAAAACCAGCAGATTCAGGAATAAACTGCCGCTGATAATCATAGTGCCCGTCACCATTTTCATTCTGCATTTCATTTACCTTATACCGGGCAGACTGGACATGGAAAGGCATATGGTACAGACGGATTTTGACCTGCAGCTTCCTTTCATAAAGGGATTCGTACTGCCGTACGCGTTCTGGTATGTCTTCGTCATAGCATCTTATCTGGTATATCTCTGCCATGATCACAAGGATCTGGTGGATACGGGCATATATGATATGACAGGGCTGATCATCTGCTGTCTTGTGTTTTTCATCTATCCTACAGAGATAGGATTCCGCCCCGAGGTGATAGAGGGAAATGACTTGTGCAGCGGCATGCTCAGGTGGATGTTCAATGCTGACGGACCCTACAGCGTGCTGCCCAGCATGCATTGCTACGAAGCGACTGTGGTATGCGTCGGTATACTTCGCAGCAGGCATTTCAGGGGGAAGGCCTGGGCGAAGATCGCGGCAGTGATCATTGCCGTGCTGATCTGCATATCCACTCTGCTCATAAAGCAGCACTCCATACTGGATCTCATCGCAGGGGTAGGACTTGCCCTGGTGCTGATACCGGTAATGGACATTGTAAGAAAGAATATAACGGAGAAAGCAAAGGCCTGATAGAAGGGGAAAGGAAGGAACAGAGATGTTTCCGTTTTACATGGATCTGGGATCATTGCATTTCGGCACGATACTGCTTATCGTGAATATTGTCATGGTCTTTGTCATCATCTTCCTTGAGAGAAAAACGCCGGCAGCCACAGCTGCCTGGATAATGATACTTCTTCTGGTACCCATATTTGGCATAATTCTTTACGTGATTTTCTCGCAGAACATCGCGAAAAAGAAGATATTCAGGCTGACAAGGGAAGAAGAGGACTACATAAGCCACGCGCTGCAGAATCAGATGGATGACATGAGAAACGGGTCTTTCGATTTCTCTGAAGGAAGCAGCGGCGAGCTCTGGGAAGACATGATAACGCTGAACGCGACCTATGCCAATGCCTACTATACCCAGGATAACGATGTGGATATATTCACAGACGGCACGTATATGTTCAGCCGTCTGCTGGATGATATAAAGAAGGCGAAAAACACCATCAACGTCATGTTCTTCATAGTAAAGAACGACATAGTAGGGCGCAGGCTCATAGACGCACTGACGAAAAAAGCTGAGGAAGGCGTCGAAGTGAGGTTCCTGGTGGATGCCATGGGAAGCAGGAGCATGAACGACTACCTGCTTTCTGACCTGATAAAGGCAGGAGGGAAAGTAGCGTATTTCTTCCCGCCTAAACTGAAATACATTAACATAAAACTTAATTACAGGAATCACCGGAAGATCGTTGTCCTGGACAATGAAGTCGGATATATCGGAGGTTTCAACATCGCTAAAGAGTATCTGGGACTGAAGAAAAAGTTCGGATACTGGAGAGATACACATCTGCGCGTCAAAGGCAGCGGTGTACAGGACATGAATGCCAGATTCCTGGTGGACTGGAGATTCGCCAGCGGGGAGGCCATACCTCTGGAGGAGATATATTACACGCCATTCAGGAAGATGGGAAATACCGGGATGCAGATAGTATCCAGCGGCCCGGACTCCACTAAGGAAGAAGTAAAACGGGCCTACATGAAGATGATAACTTCCGCCCAGAAGAGCGTATGCCTTCAGACGCCGTACTTCGTACCGGATGCCAGCATACAGGAATCCCTGAAGATGGCAGCGCTTTCCGGTGTGGATGTAAAGATAATGATACCCTGTATGCCGGATCATATCATGGTATACTGGGCTACATACTGGTATGTAGGCGATCTGCTCAGGTCGGGAGTGAGAATTTTCATATATGACAACGGTTTTCTCCACTCCAAGACCATAGTCGCTGACGGACAGGTGGCCAGTGTGGGTTCGGCCAACTTCGACAGAAGGAGCTTTACCTTGAATTTCGAGGCCAATGCCTTCATATACGATTCGAAAGTGGCCGGGAAACTGGAGGACAGGTTCGTGGAGGATATGACACTCTGCCATGAACTGACACTTGAAGATTATCAGAACAGATCGGGCTGGATACAGCTGAAAGAGACCATAGCCCGTCTGCTTTCAGATATTTTATAAACTAAAAGGAGAAAATATTTTGAGAAGATCACCGGTAAATATAATGCTTATACTGTTTCTGGGTCTGATGCTCCTTCAGAGCTACAGGTCCGGGGAATTCAGCGATCCCAAGGCATGGATAATCAGCACGATCCTGCTCCTTCCGGGAGTCATAATAGGACTGTCGTTCCACGAATTCGGACATGCCTTTGCCGCAGATAAACTGGGAGACAGCACTCCCAGACTTCAGGGAAGACTTACTGTGAACCCGATCGCGCATATCGAGCCCTTCGGACTGATAGCGCTGATATTCTGCGGATTCGGCTGGGGAAAACCCGTGCAGATAGACCCGACCCGTTTCAGAAAGAGAAGAAGGGACGAACTGATCGTTTCAGTTGCAGGTGTCCTCATGAACCTGCTTCTGGCAGTAGTATTCACCCTTATACTGAAGATAGTCATGAGCACCATGGGGTCTGCTTTCGGTCTTTCGTCTTCGGGGACCCAGGACTTCAGATATTTCCTGCAGCTGATGATCTTTTATGTGATACAGATCAATCTGGTGCTGATGATATTCAACCTGATACCGGTGCCGCCTCTGGACGGATTCAACATCATCGTGGAGATATTCAATCTGAAGAATACCGAGTTTTACCGTGTAGCCTACAACTACGGACAGTGGATACTGCTGGTGCTGCTTTTCCTCGGCTTTGTCAGCAGGATACTGTCACCAGCCGTATTCGGATGCATGGGATTCCTCTTCGATATCTTCGGCATACCGATCATACTGTAGGAGGTGCGGCATCTCATGTTATCACTGGATAATCTCAACCCGCAGCAGAAGAAGGCTGCGCTCCATAAAGAAGGCCCGCTCCTTATACTGGCCGGAGCCGGAAGCGGCAAGACGGCGACCATGACTCACAGGATCGCCAATCTTATCATAAACGAACACGTGCCGCCGTATAACATACTGGCGGTGACTTTTACCAATAAAGCGGCAGGCGAGATGCGCGAGAGAGTGGAAGCTCTTACAGGGACTGATCTCAACATGTGGATAATGACTTTCCACGCCGCATGCCTGCGGATACTCAGAAGACACGCAGATCTTTTAGGGTATTCCAGCTCTTTTGCTGTGTACGACCCTTCTGACCAGAAGACAGTGGTGAAGGACATCATAAAGGAACTGGGGCTGGACACCAAGAAGTATTCACCTGCCTACATGCTCTCAGTCATAAGCAAATGCAAGGAGAGGCTTGAGACTCCGGAAAAGTATCTGGAGGCAGAAGGCGAGAATCCCAGAAGCAAGATCATCTATCAGGTGTATGACAGATACGAGAGGACCTTAAGATCAAACAACGCCATGGACTTTGACGATCTGCTCCTTAACGCGGTGATACTTTTTGAGAGAAACCCCCAGGTGCTTCAGGAGTACAGGAACAGGTTCAGATACATAATGGTGGACGAGTACCAGGATACCAACCATATACAGTACAGATTCATAAAGGCCCTTGCACGCGAGCATCAGAACATCTGTGTAGTGGGCGATGATGACCAGTGCATCTACCAGTGGCGCGGGGCAGACCTAAGGAATATACTTGACTTTGAGAAGGACTTTCCAGACGCTGTGACCATCAAGCTGGAGGAAAACTACAGATCCACGGGAAACATCCTGGACTGCGCACATTCAGTCATATCCCATAACAGGGACAGGAAGGACAAGAAGCTCTGGACATCAAAGGACAAAGGCGAGAAGATAAACTACATGAGAGCTGAGAATGAAAAGCTGGAGGCTCATCATGTGGCGTATCTCATAGATAAATACAAGACTAAGGACAGACGTTACAGCGATTTTGCCATCCTTTACCGGATGAACGCACAGTCGAGGAATTTCGAGGAAGCCCTCTCTGCACAGGGGATACCCTACAGAGTACTGGGCGGACTGAGATACTACGACAGAAAAGAAGTAAAGGACATCATGTGTTACATGCGCATGGTGCAGGACAAAGACGATGACCTGGCTCTGATCAGGATAATAAACGAGCCGAAGAGGGGGATAGGAGCTAAGACTCTTGAAAAACTCAGGACCCTTGCATCCGTCAGGGGTGAGAGCCTCTTCGACGTGCTTAAAGATGAAGAAGTGGTTTCTTCGCTGTCTGCGAAGGCTTCAAAGAGCATAGATGAATTCACGAAGGTCATCGATGATTACAGAAATGAGAAAGAAAATCTCAGGGTGTCAGATATATATGACGGGCTCATTGAAAGGTCCGGGTATATAGCGGCCCTTGAGGCTCAGAATACAGTGGAGGCGTCTTCAAAGATAGAGAACCTGCTGGAATTCAAGTCGGTCATATATGATTTTGAAGAGGCAGATAAAGACATAACTCTTGAGGAGTTCATGGAAAAGATAGCGCTGATGGCTGATATCGACAACCACGATCCGGATGAGGACGCGGTGGTGCTCATGACCATGCACAGCGCCAAAGGTTTAGAGTTTCCGATAGTTTTCATGCCGGGCATGGAAGACGGACTGTTTCCGGGATGGAGATCCTTTGAAGATGAGAGAAAGCTGGAAGAGGAGAGGCGTCTTTGTTACGTAGGCATGACCAGAGCAAAGGAAAGACTTTTCCTGAGCAGCGCAGAGACCAGGATGCTCTACGGCAACCTCAATGTCACCAGAGAGTCACAGTTTCTCAGGGAGCTTGACCCGACACTTCTGGACGGCATGGCGGTATATAAAAAGAAAGACAGGGAAGTGCTGCGTGAAGACGGATACAGCAGGACACCTGCCATCGACCCATTCGATCAGCTTGCTATGGCCAGAAAAGCCGTGGCAGCCTCGGCGAAGAAGAATCAGGAAACATTTGAAAGCGGCGATGAAGTGAAGCACGCCAAGTTCGGAGAAGGCGTGGTGCTGGATACTGACGGCAAGACCGTCACAGTAATGTTCAGTCAGGTCGGGACCAAGAAACTGGTGGCTGAACTGGCGCCTCTGCGGAAGATCAGCAAGTGATCAGCAAGTGATATAACCTGGGAGGATCCTTATGGAAGACAGGACAGGAAAGATCAGGGAACTGGTCGAAGAACTGAACAGAGCGAGAAAGGCATATGAGCAGGAGGACAGGGAGATAATGTCCAACCTGGAATATGACAGGAAGTACGATGAGCTGAAAGCCCTTGAAGAGGAGACCGGGGTGGTGCTCGCCAGCAGCCCGACGGTCAATGTGGGATATGAAGTGGTCAGTCAGCTTCCTAAAGAAGACCATCCGTCGCCTATGCTTTCTCTGGATAAGACCAAGGACCCGCAGGTGCTGGCGGACTGGCTGGGTGATCAGGAAGGGCTTCTTTCCTGGAAACTTGACGGTCTTACAGTGGTGCTGACATATGAAGACGGCGGGCTTGTCAAGGCCGTCACCAGAGGAAACGGCACTACAGGCGAAGTCATAACTGCCAATGCCAGGACCTTCGTCAATC
>CAMCER010000023.1 GCA_945873875.1 uncultured Clostridia bacterium | reverse complement strand
ATTCCGTAAGCGGTAATGCCTCCGATGAACATGTTGTCGTCGACTTTGCTCGGGCGGAATGCGAATTCACCGGTGTTTACACAGCAGGAAATAGAGGCCCCCTCGTAGTTGTAAGACGCTATTCCACCGATATATATCTTATTTACGGAAGCGTCTGTAGGGACAGTAATGGATGCATTGTTTCGGCAGTCCGCTATCTGTCCGTAGTTGTGCATGGCGAATGGTCCGAAGTATATATTGTCAGCAGAACTCTGGATAGTGAACGAACAAGAAGCATCGATGGTGACACCGGTAATCTTTCCGGAATTCTTTACGAACAATGGCTGTCCTGCTGATTTCCAGTTCATTATCTTATGTCCCTGTCCGTCGAATGTGCCTGCGAAATTCTCGGCTGGAATGAAATCGGTCACATCAGACATATCGATATCCTTCGAAAGTGTAATGATTTCGTCCTGTTCATAGTAAGGTGCGCACGTTCCCAGCCAGTAGACCAAGTCTTCTGCAGAAGCTATGCTTTCAGGTGTATCTGGCCTTGAATAAACAGGTTGCGATACAGAAATCGTATGAGTCAGCGAAGGCGTTTTCACAGTAATAGTACCTTCCCTGTCTGCTTCCGTTTTGTTAGGATCTGCGGAAATAATAAGCGTATAAGTAGTTCCGTCGCCAGGGAATTCTGAAGAACTGACCGTTATCCAGTCATCAGCCGTAACAGTTCCGTCGTATGTGGCAGTGACCGTAAAGTTCAGTTTTCCGCCACGTGGAAGGAAACTTAGTTCATCAGCATTGACCTCAAGAGTCTCGATGCCGGTATTCCTCTTATTCTGCTCCCACGGAGAATTCTCCTCGGTGCAGGCATTGGCCGCCAGCAGAACAACAGAGAGGCTTGCGTATATTAAATTCTTGATTTTCATAGCATTCAGTGTTTATTCTTTATCCCAGCCAGGATTCTGGACGAGAGCCCCGGAGGTAAGTGTAATCTGTTTCTTAGGTATAGGGTTCAGATAATCCTTGCCCTCATCCCAGGTAACTATATGGTCACGGAATCCGGTAAGCCAACCTTTCTTCGGAGCTGCATTGTAAGGATCATCAGGGTCTACCAATCTGTCTGAAAGGCTTGCTATAGAGATACTTTTGAGACCTGTTGTGGTAGCAGTGCCGTCATAAACTTCGAAGTCCACCTTACCGTCGCCATCCATGTCGTAGAGACCAGGACCAGGCAGGTAAATACCATAGTAAGGAGAAGCTGTGCTGGCTGCATCGGATGCCCCGCCATTGACCAACTTCGCGCCTTCGCCCCATCTGAGCATGTCGAACATTCTGAATCCCTCCAGCACGAGTTCGATGGTTCTCTCCCTGCGGACCTCGAGTACGAGCGCCTTCTGAGTGCTGGCCGATCTCGTATAATTAGGATAGCATTCCTCCATGTATGGGTCAATGCTGGTGTCTATCTTGAGTCCAGGCATTCCCACGCGGCTTCTGATCTTGTTTATGGACTTGTCCAAGTCTTCCTGAGTCAGAGTTCCGAGTTCAGCTTTTGCCTCAGCGAAGTTCAGCATGACCTCAGCAAGTCTGAAAACAGGGAAATCATTGTTTGCCTTTCCCTGAGAGAGACAATCCTGGTTATAGATGTACTTTATAGGCTTGTAACCAGTGTAGCAGTGGTCCAGATCGTTGATGGTAGGCTTGTCCTGATCCAACTGTACATATCCCGGACAAAGCACAGTCTGAGCCAATCTCGGGTCACGGTCTTCCACCTCATCCAAGTACCAAATTCTGTCTGCATTTGGTTTATCAGTGAATCTGGAACCGTCAGCCATGAGATAATGATTCATGAATCTTCTGGTGAATCCGATACTCTGCTCATAGTATTTGGACTGGAAAGCATGACCGAATTTCAGCGTGTTGTAGTTATAGAGAATGGCGAGCATAACCTCATCTTCCCTTGCATCTTCTGTCGCGAACAACATCCTGTAATTCATATCTTTACCGCTTCCGTTATAAAGAGTATAGCCGCTGTTGTCGATTACCTGTTCCGCAGCATCAGCAGCCAGTTTCAGGAAATATTCAGATGAAAGACTGACAGGCTGTCCCTGGAACTCCATAGGGTCGTTCTTCGGTGCGAAATCATCATTGGCATGATATACTCGCCAAGTTCCTTCCCATAATGCAGCGCGGCTCTTGAGGGCCAATGCTGTCCATTTGTTGACTCTCGCGACGTTATGTTTTTCATCGAGGCGCTCGATGGCATGGTCTAAGTCGTCCATTACGCGGAGCATGACGTAACCTCTCGGATCTCGAGGCTTTGTGAGTGCGTCATTGTCAGCAGAACCCACTACGAAGTCGTAATATGGGATGTCTCCGAAGCGCTTTACCTTCTCATAGTAGGCGAGTGCTCTGAAGAAATAAGCGACGCCCTTATAGTATTCTTTAGCGCTCTCGTCCTTGCAGTTGTCGCAGTACTCGAAGAACATGTTTATACGTCGTACAATGTCCCACCCCCAAGCGGTAGCGCCTGAATAAGAGTCTGTTACGAGCCTGTTGCCGAGTACGAGGTCGTTAGGGTTGGCCATGACATAGTCGTCTGCCGCCCAAGTGACGATGCTGTTCGGTGCCACCAGAAGGTCGTCATAGCATTTATCCAGCCACAATTTGCACTCGTCGGCCGAAGTGAAATAATTCTCAGGAGCCACATCATCCTCTGAGAGCCTCGTGAGGTCGCAAGAGGTGAAGGTCAATGCTGCAAGAGCGAGTGCCAAGTTTAATATCTTTTTCATATATTGTTGCATATTAGAATGTTACATCTACACCAAATGATATTGTACGTGGGTAAAGATATCCGATACCTGTGTTGTCCGTGTTAAGACTGCTTGCGTTTGCGAGCTCAGGATCGATGGTAGTACAATGCTTCTTCAGCGGTGACCAGTAGTAGAGGTTTTCTCCGGTGAAGAATACTCTCAATTTGCTGACATAGAACTTTCTGGTGATATTTTCAGGAAGAGTATAACCTACTGTCAAGTTCTTGAAACGGAGATAGGCGATATTCTGGAGATATCTGTCGTTTTGCTGTCCTAGTCCGAGATTATAGTTTCCGCTTGAATATGAAGCGAATGCACGTGGACGTGGGAAATATCCGTCAGTATTTGTTTCAGGATCATATACTCTTTTCATGAAATCCTTGGCGATGAAACTAACCTCAGAATATGAATAAGGGCCCCAGAATGCACTTCCGCCGTATGCTCCGGTAGGGTACCAGTTCTGGTGTCCGATGCCCTGGAAAAATGCTGAAATGTCGAATCCTAACCAGTTGAATCCAAGTCTGAATGAATATAGGAAACGAGGTCTGGAGTTTCCTATGATTTCCCTGTCACCAGGATCATCCAAGGTGCCTGCTCCAGAGGTGATTTTACCATCATTGTTCAAGTCTCTGAATTTCGGGTCACCCGCTTTCAGACCTGTTCCAAGGCTTGAACTAAGAGCCTGATAAGGTCCCGGCTGGATTTCATGGCTATCTATTCTGGACATATACTCGGCTGCCTCTTCGTCTGATTTAAAGAGTCCGTCGATTCGGTAACCCCAGATATCACCGAGAGTTTTCCCTTTGTAATTACTTGATAATGTTCCAGTTGGGTTATAATACTTGGTGATGACGGTCTTATTGTCACCGATACCGAATGATATGGAGTAACTTGCCGTTCTTCCGAGAAGTTTGAACTTGTCAGACCAGTTAATAGATAATTCCCATCCTTTGGTTCTTAGATTAGCGCAATTCTCCTTTGGAGAGGTAGCTCCATAAGTGGCTGGAAGTTCGACAGATGCTGTCAACATGTCTTTGGTATCACGGATGAAGTAATCCCCGGTAAATGAAAGTCTGTTGTCGAAGAAATCCAGATCCAGACCCAAGTCATATGTAATAACAGTTTCCCAGGTAAGTCCGGATGAGACAGGTGCACTTACCGATGAATAAGCGGCCTTGCTGGTTTTGTCGAATGTATAACTCATGGTATTGTCGGAAGAAACCTTGGTCAAGTAATAATAGTTGCTTACCTGCTGGTTTCCGAGCGAACCTGCTGAAAATCTGATTTTTCCGTTGCTTACAACATCGAGTACAGGTTTGAAGAATGGTTCTTCAGAGAATCTCCATGCAGCTGATGCTGAAGGGAAGAAACCCCATCTGCTTCCTGATGCAAAACGTGATGTTCCGTCGTATCTTGCACTTGCTTCTACGATGTAGCGGCCTTTCCAGTCGTAGTTCAAACGACCGAATACGCCTAATGTGGCGAATGTGGAGATGGACTGGTTAGGACCATCATAAGTCGTGTCATCGCCACGGGAAAGCTGTGCGAAAGAATCGAATGCATCATTCAGGATAGGCCAAGCCTTGATGGAAAGTTGGTTACTTCTGTAATTTTCGTACTGCATACCAGCGGTAGCCTTGAAATAATGACCATTCCAGTCGTTTTCATAAGTACCATAGGCGTTGAATACATGACTGTTGCGGAAAGAACGTACCTCTTTGTATGACTTGGTAGTTCCTGTGACCATAATCTGCTCGCCAGGTTTGGTTCCGTAATAGTAATTGTTAGTTCTGCTCGTATTATATGTATCAGAACGTCTGAAATCATATTCGCCTGTGAGTACCAAATGTTTAGCTATCGTCATGTCTATTCTGTGAGTCATGTCGAAATTGCTTATGTTTTTGGTGAAATGATTCTTTCCTGCTAAAATTTGGGCAGCGTTGCTACGCATAAGGTCAGTCTGAGAACCGACTATCTCGGAAGGATATACGACGAGAGAACCATCTGGATTTATTGGAGAGAAGGCAGGGGAGCATACGAACCACATTCTCTGAAGGAGAAGATTCATATCTTCGTTACCACCCCATTTATAGTTGCGGATATTGTAAGATATATTGTTGGAGTACTTTATCCAATCAGTAACCTTAGCAGTAATTTTAGATCTTACAGAATAGTTTTCATAGGTATCTTTTGCAGGACCTTTGAATATACCGTCTTCATTATAATAACGGCCGCTTACATAATACTTAACCTTATCTGTACCTCCAGAAACGGAAACGTTATGTTCGCTGGTAGATCGATTAGTATTCAATAGATTATGATACCAGTCGTAGTTTCCATAGTAATGATAGATTCCATCATCTTCGAGTACGATCCAAGGTCTTGAAGGGTCTTCGGTCTTATCATTTCTGCGCTCGTAAAGTTTAAGCAAGCCGCCGTTTTCTGCAGTGTAATCGAAGACTTTACGCTGGGAAGAATGGAATGACTGGTTGCAGAACATGTTCACGATACTGACGTGCTCATAACCTGAAGTGATATAGTCAGTGTTGGTGGTAGGCTGAATCCATGCCTGACGGAAGTTATAGTTTATGGAACTTTTTCCTGTCTTGCCCTGTTTCGTAGTTATAAGGACTACACCTGCAGACGCCTTGGCTCCGTAAATGGCACATGTGGATGCGTCTTTCAGCACAGATACAGATTCGATGTCATTCGGATTTATCTGTTGCAGAGATACTTCCACACCATCAGCCAAAACGAGAGGAGAGCCTCCGTTTACTGAGATGCTACCACGGATGTTTATGGATGGAGAACTGTTAGGTCCTCCGTTGCCCATCTTGATGAAAAGTGAAGGGTCTGCACCTTGGAGTGCATTTGCGGCTGATACTGCAGGCCTTTTTTCTAAAGCCGCACCATCTACGATTCCGACTGCACCTGAAAGACTGGACTTCTTCTGCGTTCCATAACCCACTACCACTATTTCATCCAACATGTTTTTGGCATCTTGTAGTGTGATGTCGAAAGGTATACGTTCTTTTCCCATAACCTGAATTTCCATATCCTCGTATCCGATACAAGACACGACCAGAGTGGCCGGGAACTTGATATTTTTCAACGAGTATTTGCCCTCATAATCGGTAGCGGCTCCATTAGTCGTTCCTTTCACGATGACACCTGCACCGATCAGTGGCTCTCCGGATGAATCCATGACCGTTCCGGAAAGGGGGCCTAAGGTCTGTGCAGAAACTGATGTGCTGATTATCAGTGACATCATTAGTGTTGTTAAGATGTGTTTCATATAAACTAAATTAATCAGTTATCTTCATTATTTCATTTTCGAACTCTTCAGGCGGACAGAGGGCATTTTTCTTTATTTTGCTCCTATGTGTATAGATGGAACTCGGTGCGCAATGCAGGAATTTGGCTATTTTTCCGCTGTCTGTAATTCCTATCTTTATCGCCGCCAAGATTCTGAGTCCGGTGGTCAACTCCCTTTCATTACGCATAGTGAAACGTGCCTCGGGACGTAAAAGAGCGTTGACCCTATCCGGAAAATCGGGGTATAGCCCGAGGAAGGTATCATCGAAAATCCGATAGAAGTTCTTATAGTCCACCACCTCTTCAGGGGGCTTGCGAAGCATCTCTTTCACGGCATCCACCCCGCCGGTCTTCATCGCGGTGCGCAGCTCGTGCCGATACCTTTCGATGTCCTCCATGTAGTATGCGGACATGGTTATATGCCTCGTAATGTATTCGTTTTTAGCTTCGTTGGCATTCTCCAAAAGGATATTCTTCTTTTTGATGATACGATGCTGGCGGAACGACAGTTGCAGGAGAGCGACTGTCATGATACACAGCACCAACAGTATGATAATGATGCAGATATAGATGATTTTATTCCTCTTCGTCTGAAATCCGACTGCCTTCACGATATCCAGCATAGTATTCGCCGAGTTCAGGATTCTTGAATTATATTTGCTGGCCAATGCGTTTTCGAGTGCTACTTGGCAGTATCTGGAGGCATTTCCGAGCTGATTGTCCTCGAATAGCATGTTTGACAGTTCGAAAAGTGCCATGGACGCGCGGATCGGTGTTTCCAAGCTGTAGATAGCGCTCTGTGCAAGCCAGTATTCTCTTTTTTCGCGGTATCCCGTGAACGCATAAGCGAAGGCCAAAGTGTAAGTCGCTTCAGATTTCTCCTGAATGTCAGTGGTCTCATCCACCAGTTTGTGAAGTATCACGATGGCCTCTTTCGCGTGACCGCTTTCGTACAGCTGCATACCGTTCCTGCGGATAAGTTCGAAAGGCTCGATTTCAGGATTGTTTATGTAAGACAGTCTTTTCAAATGCCTTTTCTCGACGATTTCCTTCCTTTCATCGGCCGGAATCATCTCATCCACCGCCATAATCCCGTCGAGATAAAGGTCGGCTTTGTAGTACGCGGCCATTTCTTTTTGGGTCAATGCCGAAGTATCGATGGATTTGAGCATGGATTCCGCTTCCTGATACCGTCTCAGCAGCACCTCGACTATCGAACGCTCGAGTTTCACATGAAGAATCTTCGCCGAGTCTTCGCCTGCCAGCGCATCCATTCTGTCGAGGTAGGTCAAAGCCGAGTCTGCCTGCCAGTATTTGAACAGCTTGAACAACTTGTCGGAACATTCCCATTTTACGGAATCCGTAACGGCCTTGTCCAGAATGTTATGCAAGCTGTCGGCCTCGTTCTCAAGCTTCGCGTTGTATCTGTCTTGTTCAGTGATGACACGGTCCAGTTCCTTGAACTTTTTGTTCAGTTCAGAGGAACAGCCAGTCGTTATCACCGACAGCAGAATCAGTATCGTAAAGATGCGTGACATTAGAATCTGTCTATGTATTTCGGTATAAGTTCTTGAATGCCTTTCATTTCAGCAGCATTGTCGATAACTGTCATGAAAGGAACTTCTGCAGGAGTTGTATAATACTTTGCGTAATAATCGTTGTAAGGGATAGGACTGCTGCTGTATTTGCAACTCTTTATAAGATTACTCCAGTTTGCGTCAGGAGTGTTGTCTCCGCTAAGAGCAGCGTAAAGCATCTGAGTCATAATGTAACCCATGAGTGGGTTCGGGTGATGAGTGTCCGATCCGGCGTGGTTACAGAAAGTGTAGCGGTCTTTGTAAGTTACGGTTCCTCCTGGAACTTTGACGGCGTCAGTATAAATATCGAAGGCCAGCTGTCCGCAGTTTACTATAGTAACACCGGCATCGTGTAGCTTTTTCAGCTGTGTGAGAATGTTCTGATGGTCTTTATATACGCTGTATATATGGTTGATATACACTAATTTGACATCTTTATTCACTGCGGTGAACCTGTCAAACAATGTCATGGCGTCTTTGTAGAAATTACTGTTGTCGTTTCCGGCTTCAGATATAATGACATAGTCGAAAGACTTGAGATCCAATCCTTTCAGTAGATCTACTCCTACACCTGGGCAGTCTTTATGTGCAGTGTTGCATCCTGCAGCGGTATAGTCTGACAGCCTATGGTTTCCGTAGGTGCAGTCGATTACTTTATATCCGCTAAACCCCTTGTCCTTGAGCATGTTGTAGAACATTCCGAAATCTTCTTTACTCTGATCTCCATATTCCACAAGACCGCCATAGTAGACCATAGAGTTCGCGCAGACTATGAAGTTCTTGCCGTTGAGAGTGACTTCCGGTTTCTCCTTCGCCTCTGCTTGGGTCAATGTTATTGCGCATT
>CAMCER010000022.1 GCA_945873875.1 uncultured Clostridia bacterium | reverse complement strand
TGAAGTCTTTTACGGAGTCGTGTTGCACTTAGTTTGAGAACTCAAGTATATGAAAAAGCGGTTAAAAAACCTTCATTTCAAAGTTTGACCAGAATCTGAAAACGGAGAGGAGCAATCCTCAGAAGACGCTCTCTATTTTTTATTTTTTCTGGTTACTGCATTCTTCAGATTCTCGCGGTTCTGCTTGCGTTTTCCAGCCGGGATCAGCAGCTCAAGCACACCTGCAAAGACAGAAAGCGCTGCGATCATTATCAGCGAAAATGCTGGTTCTTTATCCTGCACAGCTGCCGCGATATAGTTTACGGCAATGAGTATCCCGAATGAAATCAGTGCAGTCAGTATGAACCTTGCCGGTGCTGGTAATTTAGACATAATTTGACCCTCTTTTAAAATAAAAAACTGTAACCTTTAAGACTGATATACATCACTTTTAAAGGCTAGGCAAATCGCATTATTATGAAATGAATGCACAGACGTTAAACAGTTTCCTCATGGCAAAGTGCAGTTAAATTATTGTAATTGATAATAATGCTGTAATGATTTACCACATTAACAAACGCCTATTGAACACCCATATGGTGCCTGCTACAATCAAATTGAAAAGATACCGGGTTTATCCAGGATCTGAAAATCAAAGGTAATAAAACAAAACCTGGAAAGGAGCAGAAAATGAAGAAACGCAGTGTATTATTACTCATAGCTCTGATTATTGTCATTATCTATCTTATTATGCAGGGCTATAACTATGCTGAGGGTCTCAAAACACTGGCCCCAGAAGCTACCAGTGATGAAGAAACAGGGGCACAGATCGGGACAGCTCTTGGCATGACTATGTTGCTGCCGCATATCATACTTGTTGCTATCGGCGCGATTTTCAATATTGTGGCATGGATAGGCAAACAGCGGTGGGCGGCGCTTGTTGCAGCCATTCTTTATACTGTAGGAGGCGTTCTTGGTCTGATCAATGTTCTCTTCCTGCTCGTGCCGATGATCCTTTGCTATGTGGCTTTCGGCAAATCAAAGCCCGATAAAAACTGACTGCCTATAATCTGATCGAGGCAGACTACGAGTTCGATTCAGGACTCTGCTAATGACTATACGAACAACGAAACGGAGTATCAGATGGCACTCCGTTTTGTTTATGGGTCGATACAGCTTTTTTGCTTTATTCCAGAAAAAACAACTTATCGTTCCATCCCGTGTCTGACCATGGCCTGAAAATGAAAGGTAGTATAATCAAAACCAGACGTGGTAGAATAGAGACGATGCATGACCTTGTCAGAGGTCATCCCCGAAGCATGATACGCAGCTTATGGTTCATGACACGCAGCATCCTTATGGAGAATCAGATATGACAAATACCAGAACAGATAATATACCCGGAAATAATAAGATCATCAGGAAAGCTTTGCTGCTTCTTGCTGTTTTCATGCTCGTCTTCGCATTCTTTCCCGGCGAGGCATCTGCGAAAGCAGTTCCATTTTCGGATAAGAAACCACTTGGCATCACTGCCACTGCCTCCTCAGGCTCCATAGCAGTAACATGGGAGAAACTCTCCAGTGCTTCATATTACCTTGTTTATGAGGCGAAAAGCAGCATCAATAAAGAGCCTGCCAAAGGCACATTCAAAAAAGTAGCAAAAGTCAAAACAGCTAAAAAGATACGTTCCGGGCTTACGAAGGGAAAAGATTACACCTATTACGTCATCGCCGTGAAAAAGAAAAACGGACGCCTGATCAGAAGCAGGCGGAGCATAAAGAAAACCACCACCCTCCCCAAAAAGGGAAGGTCCACAATAAAGAATCTCCTGAGAACAGGAACTTCAGCCATCGGAGTCCTCTATGTCTGGGGCGGCGGCTGGAACAAAGCCGATACCGCTGCCGGTCTCACTGCCAGGCGGACAGGCCGCTGGCCGAAATGGCGGTCCTTCGGACTGAGCAAAAGCTCAGGATACAACTATCTGAAACACAGATACGAAATATACTCCGGCCTCGACTGCAGCGGATTCTGCGGATGGAGTATATATAACGTGATGCACGTGAAAAACGGCAAAAAAGGTTATGTGACGAAATCATCCAGATTCGCCAGATCTCTGCAGAAAAAAGGCTTTGGCTCATACCTTTCAGCGAAAAAAGTCAAGAGCCATAAAGCGGGAGATATCATGGCCAGAAACGGGCATGTCTGGATCAGTGTCGGCTCTTGTGAAGACGGAAGCGTCGTGATCCTCCACGCATCACCTCCTGCTGTGACACTAGCCGGAACGCCTTCTTCTTCAGGCAGAAAAAACAGTCAGGCAGTCAGACTTGCCAGAAAATATATGAGCAGGTATCACAGCTATACCTATGAAAAATTCAAAGACAAGGGTCTCCTCTACAGAGACAGGTCTTTTCTTAAGGACTACAGCCGTTTCAGGTGGTACAAAGCCACCTTGTCGGATCCTGAAGGATACCGCTCAAAGACAGCGGCCCAGGTCCTCAGGGATCTGTATGAATAGGACCTTCATCTTTTCAGAAGTTTTGAGACCTTTCCTGCCGCTATTGAAAGCAGCGCTCCCGGAAGGGTCTTTTTACGTGACGGTTTATACGTATCTCTGTCGTATACCATCCTGCCCAGGTGGAAAGTGTTCAGCACCTTTATATCAGCCAGAGCCTCCACTGACTCCGCTGCTACATCATGGGGATCCTGATCAAGTACGACGAAGTCCGCGTCCATTCCTATCTTCAGCTTCCCTTTTCTGTCCTCAAGAAATCCCAGTTTCGCAGCCTCTGAAGTGTTCATGGCGAGACATTCATCCAGCGTTATGCGCTCTGATTCCACAGGATGCGTCATGCAGATCATAGCGCTTCGCATGACTTCCATGGGCGTGACTGTATAGTCAGTTCCGCCTCCCACAAGTATCCCTGCATCAAGGACTGACCTGTAGGGACTGCACCTCTTCACCCGGTCTCCGATGAAACATTCATATCCGGAAAAGTCCATGCCCTCACAGACTTCGATAAGAAGCGGCTGCATACCTAAAGCCACATTCAGGCGGGCCGCCTTTTCGATGGCTTCCTTTGTCGGCTCTTCGAAATGCTCTATCCTCAGCCTGTGGTCCTCCCTGGGGCAGTCATCAAGCACCCTCTCATATACCCGGAGCACCTGATCTATTGCCGCGTCGCCTATAGCGTGGAAAGACACCTGAAGCCCCTCTTTATGAGCTGCCATAGTAAAGTCATACATCTCATCGTCAGTATAGTTGAATATCCCGCAGGTATCCGGCCTGTCCGTATAAGGCTCTGCCATGGCGGCAGAATGTCCGTCGAATGCTCCGTCAGCAAAAGCGCAGACGCACGCTTTTCTGATCCTTTTGCTCCTGTTTTTGACGATCTTCTGTATGCTATCTATATCCTTGCATCCGTCGCTGTACCACATAGGTATGAACTCCGCCTTCAGGATGTCCCTGGCAAGGTCAGTCAGAAACAGCACGTCTAAAACGTCCTTCCCGAAAACTGTGGTGACCCCGTGGCTCACAGCGTACTCATCCACACGGATTATGCCGTCGAGGATATTGGCTATGCCCAGTTTCCCCAGGATCTCAGCCAGCATGTCCATACATGCAGGATCCTCGATGATGCCTGTCATTTCACCGTTATCATCAGTCCTGACCCCTTCGATAGACGGATCGACTTTAAGGATCTCCAGCGCCTTTGAGTTCATGGCCAGAGGATGAAGATCGTTATGACAAACCAGCACAGGCTGTGTCTTCGAGATACCGTCAAGTTCCTTACTGGTGGGGAAACGCTTTTCTTTTATGAGTTTGTCCTGAAAGAACGCCGCCAGGATCCAGCCCTTTGGCTTCACGGTCTTCGCGTGTTCTTCGATGGTTATGAGCACATCTGTCAGGTCTTCTGCTTTCGAAAGATCTGCGCCGTTCATGAATATCCCGGACGGGATCACGTGGACGTGGGTGTCGATGAATCCAGGCAGTATAGTCTTGTCGCCAAAATCCATGACTTCATCTGCATCAAAAGCAGCTGCCTCTTCTCTGGTGCCTGTGAACACCACCTTGCCGCCGCTTATGCCCATGGCCTCTACTCTTTTGCCGGCAGCCGCTTCAGCATCTCCGCTGCCGCCGCCGGAGTTTTCAGCCGCAGGACCTGCTGCCGCTTCCCCGTCCATAGTGTATATATTTCCGTAAATGATCGTATCTTTCATTGATCTCTCCCGTTATATGAGAATCTCGATTTTATTGTTATATACCGCTTTCTGCAGTTTCCTACAGCCCTCGCAAAAGCTCCGGATCCACCGGCTCTCCTGCTTCTTTCTTCGCATTTGCTTCAGAAAGCTGCTGGAATCTGGCCTTTGTCAGCGGATAGATGATGGCGATTATCAGAGCGGCTGCAAGTACCAGCGCAGGCGCGATGCCGTAGAGCCATCTAATGCCGCTTATTGCCGCGTCGGTCTGTGCCATGGAGCCTTCCTTGAATCCCACCAGCTGCAGGCCTACGCCTACTGCCAGGGATCCGACAGCATTTCCAAGCTTCATGAAAAGTCCGATGAGTGAGGTGTAAAGTCCGTCCGGCTTTTCGCCGCTTCTCAGCTGTTCCACGATGGCGGTGTCATATGACATTGCGTATATCATGGTCCAGTATCCGGAATTACCTATAGCATAGAAAATGATATGTATCATTATCGTCGGCCAGGATATGGGCAGTACTACTATCAGGATATAGCTGAATGCGTAAAGGGCAAGGCCAGCGATCATCACCGGCTTTTTGCCGAGTTTGCTGGCGACTGCGCCTACTGCTACAGCAGCTCCGATGACCAGCACGCCCTGCAGTGTGTACACTATGGAAGCCCTCGCCTCGTTATACCCGTATGTGAATGTAAGAAGGTAGACTGCAAGACCTGATGCCAGAGTAACTGTGATGTTGACGAAAAGCGTTATCCAGATTAGCCTGCGCAGGGATTTGTTCCTGAACGCGCGGCGGGCATTGCTGAAAAATGATCCAAGACCCTTTTTCTCAGCCGCAGCTTCTGCCGCTGCCTTTTCAGCCGCATTTTCTGCTACACCTGCCCCGTCATCTGCCTCAGAAAGCTTCTTTAGGTTCGGGTTCTCAGGCTCCTTGCCTTTCAGAAGTCTGCAGCATATCTCATATACCAGCATGGTCAGCACGCCGTAAACTACACCTGAAAGAGCCCAGCCGGCATTTGAAGATCCCGTCATGTCAGTGAAGCTCTTCACCAGAATGAGCGGTGTCCCCACTGCGATGAGAGTGCCTATGCCCATCAGCGAAACGGCGAAAGTACGCAGCTTAGTGCGTTCATCGAAGTCTTCTGACAGTTCAGACCCCAGAGAGATATGAGGTATGACGCATGTAGTCAGAGCCAGCCAGTAGAACATGTTGACTACGATGTAGTAGGCGACTTTCAGTCCATTGGGAAGATCAAAGTTAACGAACAAAAGCGCGATGGCGATGCCGAAGAAAATGGCTCCGCTCATTATGAACGGACGACGTCTTCCCCTCGGGTTTTTCGTTTTATCTGACCAGTTCCCTATGAACGGGTCTGTGATGGCGTCCCAAAGCACTGCGACTGCCGATATGGTCCCTGCTATGGCCGGTGCGATCCCTGCCTGAGTCGTCAGGAAAAATGAAAAAAAGGAGAAGAAAACATTGTATCCGATCCCTTCCCCTACTGCACCGATACCGTAACTGAACAGAGTACCTGTGCTGAGTTTCTGAGGTTTGTTCTGCATTTTTGTCCTTCTTTCAATTTTTTTCATTTAACTATTGAAGGCGGCCTTTTAAAGACCACCTTCTACTACAATATATTTGTGGTTAATACTCCTAACATCCAGTTGGGATGTTATCCATCTTGTTGCTTAAGCTGTTAGAATGAGTACGGTAATCGGTCTGGCCTACTCCTTACTAGGACCTCGCGTCCGCAATTGAGTCAGCCAACCAGCCCCTCATTCGCAGCGTTCGTTTTCTGCAGGTTGAACCGGTCATTAGCGTTCGCGTTACGCCCCAGTAGATTGAATAGGCAATGAGAGAAGCTGGTTCAGACCATCCCATTTCATTTCAAAGGAGCAGAAATCATGATGAACGCAGTTGGTATCGATGTTTCAAAGCGTAAGAGCACAGTCACGATCCTCAGACCCGGTGACGAAGTCATCCTGGATCCTGTCGACATTCCTCACACCCGATCCGCAATGGACGGATTGATTGGTCTGATCGACAGTCTCGATGGGGACACCAAGGTGTGTATGGAATGCACAGGACGCTACTATGAGCCTGTGGCCTCCAGACTATCTGGTGCCGGCATCTTCGTCAGCGCTGTCAATCCTCTCCTCATCAGCATGTTCGGGGATGAATCCCTGCATGCGGTGAAGACTGACAAGGCAGATTCTTCAAAAATCGCACGCTTTGCACTTGCACGATGGTCCAAATTGCCTCAATATGGACTTATGGATGAAACACGTAACCAACTAAAAACCATGAACCGGCAGTTCGGTTTCTACACGGATCGAAAGACCGCCATGAAGAACAACCTCATCGCCCTTCTCGATCAGACCTATCCTGGCGCCAACAGCTTCTTTGACAGCCCTGCCCGCGATGACGGTCACCAGAAATGGGTGGACTTTGTGTACACCTACTGGCATGTGGATCGTGTGCGCGGCATGTCGCTGAACGCTTTCACCAGGGATTACCAGAAGTGGTGCAAGCGTGCGGGCTACAACTTCAGCCCCACCAAAGCAAAAAAAGTATATGAAGCTTCCGCTGACCTGATTGCCATACTCCCTAAGGATGACATGACCAAAATGCTGATCCGTCAGGCCATAGAAGCTTTGAACGCCGTCTCTTCAGCTGTCGAGACTCTTCGCATAAAGATGAACGAGACTGCTGCCACACTTCCGGAATACCCGGTCGTGATGGGCATGCGGGGCGTCGGACCCAGTCTTGGCCCCCAGCTGATTGCAGAGATCGGTGATGTCACCCGGTTTGAAAAACGAGGATCGTTGATTGCTTTCGCCGGAGTTGATCCCGGAAAGGATGATTCCGGAGACCGTAACCGTAAAAGCGTTCCCACCTCGAAGAAAGGATCACCACACTTACGAAAGACCCTGTTCCAGATCATGGACATCCTCATTAAGACAGCACCTGTAGGTGACCCTGTATATGACTTCTTAGACAAGAAGCGTTCCCAGGGCAAACCCTACTATGTCTACATGACGGCTGGTATGAACAAGTTTCTCCGCATCTACTATGGACGAGTGAATGAATACCTTGCCCGGTTAGAAGAAACCGAAGAATCCTGATCACATATCTGACTATTCCGGCCGGCGTCACGCGGTGGCCTGGTTTTCGTGCGTTCGATTCAACCTGTATGAAATTCTCAATGTTCAATTAAAAAGTGCTTGACTTTTTATTTGCAGACTCTATTTTACTTTATCGGGATGAAGTTGTAAAGCGCCGGTTTTATTCAAATATCCTTCTGAGAAGCCGCCTTCGGGCGGCTATTCGTGTTATAATCCCATTATGGAAAAGAAGTCATCAGAAAAAAGAATAATAACAGCAGTCATGGCGGCGCTCCTTGCGCTTGCTTTAGTCTGCACAGCACCGGCGCCTGTTCAGTCTGCCCCTGGATCTGCGGATCCATCTGCAGACGGATCTTCCCCTGCTTCTGCATACGCAGCATCGAAGCACCCGGTAACAGACCTTAAGGCATATTCCAGCACCTTCAGACAGATAAAGCTCAAATGGAGATGCGCGGATTACAGCGGCCGGTACACAATCTACCGCATACTGAAAAGCGGCAGTCTTAAAAAGATAGGGACCTGCAGGAAAAGGGCATACACCGTGCACGGTCTTACTCCCGGCAGAACTTACAGGTTCAAAGTGAAAAGCGACAAACTCTCTAAAGCGGTCTCAAAAAAAGTCATCACAGTAAAGACTGCGAAAATCAGAAGGATCACCACTTCATCCGGAAAGCGCTGGGACATACGCATCCAGGCCGGTCAGAGGCTCTATAGATATGACACGATCCAGGGAGCATGCTCCCATGGAAAGTACGCGTATATGGCTTTGTATAACCGAAATGCAGAGCGGATAAAGATCGCGAAAGTTGATTTGTCGAAAATGAAAGTCGTGAAAGTTTCCGGGGCCATCACCGGTCACTGCCACGCCAATACTCTTACGTATAATACACGCACCAGGCTCCTCGCCGCAGTCTGCGGTAAAAAGGATAAGAAGCGCGTATTCTTCATAAGCGCTCGCACCCTGAAAAAGACGGGCTCCCGTGTATTCAGCATCCCTGACAGCTTCGTCCACACAGACTATAAAGGCGTCGGCGGGCTGGCATACAACCCCCAGAAAAACAGGTACATACTGAAGATCTACGGCCCGACTAACAGGATCGTAAGATACACCCGGGACTTCAGATCGAAGACATATGTACCCATCAGCAAAAACAGGTCATATCTCCTTCCCCAGGGAATCTACTCGAAGGGCAATTACATGTACGATCTGCAGAGTTTCCAGGGAAGTCATAAATATAACCTGATCACCATCCGGACCATAAAGGGAAAATTCGTGGGGCGCGTAAGGG
>CAMCER010000021.1 GCA_945873875.1 uncultured Clostridia bacterium | reverse complement strand
CCTCAGGCCGTTGCTGTTGAGCTGAACGAATGAGCAGCCCTGCTCTTTCGCGCATCTGACTATATCCGGCAGATCATCTCTTAACGTCGGCTCTCCCCCTGATATCTGTATGGTGGGTGAACCGGCCAGCCTTACTATGTCTTTGATTTCCTCTTTTATTACAGACAGCGGCTTATCTTCAGTATCCTGTCCGCCGTCTGCGAAGCAGAAACGGCACTTAAGATCACATCGTTTCGTAACTTCATAAACGACGCAGCATGTTCCCTGCCTGTGCTTATCACAAAGTCCGCAGTCCCGGGGGCAGTTCTCTCCCTCACTGTCTTTAAGCTTTTCAGCGCCTTTCGTCCATTTATCGAAATCAACTCTGCCCCTCCATAACGGCACTGAAAAGTCCCCGTGTTCAGGGCAGGTCTTTTCCATATATACTGCTCCGGTCTGCGTATCCTTCAGAAGTACTGCCTCTGTGTTTTTCATGCACACCGGACAGAGCGATCTGGTCTTTCTTATCTTCTCTCTCATTCTTCTTCTCCGTCCATGAGCCCGAAACATTCTGTGAAGAACATGAAAACCGAAAGGTTGAACTTCTTTGATACCTCTTCAATGGAACCCTGTATTATCTTCTCCAGCAGATCAGATTCACAGGCTGAAGTAGTGTTTATGACCACTGCGAGATCTATGCATCTTTTATCTATCCTTCTTTCAACGCGAAGCGGTCTGTCCACGCCTATAAGGTTTACCATGCAGACCTGTCCCTCTTCAAGCTGCCCGAACACCTTCAGGTGCGGAGTGGTCCTGCCGTTTTCTTTGAGCCTTGCCGCAATGTCCTTCGTCAGCTCGACCAGATATTCATTGGCATCGAAATCGTCACAGCACACCTGAACGTAATACTGGCTGTTATATTCACTGAGTTTACCGAAAGCTGTGTTGAATGTCTCCTGCTCGATTCCGAAATCGACATCCTCCAGTTTCGCGCTGTTTTCAATCAGATAGTCTATGACCTCATCAAGGCCTTCCTCCTCTGTCGCAGAAATCCCCAGGACTTTGCATCCTTTATAATTGCTTTCAATAAAGTCAGTGTACATCTTTCTTTCTTCATCTGAAATGGTGTCGCATTTGTTCAGAAGTATGAGGTCCGCCTCCTTCAGCTGGGCATCCAGCAGACAGTCCAGTTCCCTGGGAAGTTCCGGATCAGGTCTTCCCTCCATGAGAAGGTCAAGTCCGGCTGGTTCGATAACTACAGTGAAAGGCGCCATGTCAAATTCGCCTTTATATTCATCATTCAGTTTAAGGTAAACATGTTCCAGCGCCCCTACACCGAAGCCCGGTATGTCCGACATGACCAGATCGTTTCCTTCTTTATCGAAGAGATTTCTCAGGCATTCCACCAGGTCTTCTGTGACAAAGCATATACATTCTTCTGCGATCTCTACCGCATTTCGGTCACATGCGGCAGAGTACCTGTAGTCTACCAGGCCTTTGCTGCCTACATCGTTAGAGATCATCGCGGCTTTTCCGTATTTTTCAGTGAAACGTTTCTGCAGCGCCATCATGGTCGTAGTTTTACCTGCGCCCAGAAATCCGCTGCATACCATAAATTTTTTCATGTCTTTTCCCTTCAGGTCCTTTGATCTAATGTAATGTTTTTATATCATTCTGCCTCCACCGGCACGAGCCTTACCAGAAGCCCGGAAGCCACGGTCTCATCATCCTGATTGACCATGTCGTATCTCATCTCGCAGATGCCGTTTTCAGGCCTTTTAGTCAGGCGCTTTGACTCGATGGTGAGCTTGAGACGTATCTCATCGCCCAGCTTCACCGGTTTTTTCAGTTTCCATTCCTTTATTTCCATAAGGACGGAATTTCTGAAAATGCCGAGTTCCACATACATGCCGTTGGCTATTCCCATGATCAGCATGCCGTGAGCTATGCGTGTGCCGAACCTGCTCTTTTTCGCGAACTCTTCAGATACGTGGATATCGTTGTGATCTCCCGTAAGGTCCGCGAATGTCATTATATCTTCTTCTGTTATCTTTCTTGCAGGGCTCTCAAAAACATCGCCTGCATTTACTTCATCGTACCCCATGCTTTTCTTTTCTGCCATTGCCGGATCTCCTTTCAGGCTTCTTCATTTTATGTACCGTGATCTATCAGTTCACAGATTATCTTATCATGTATAACTAATGAAGGACAGCTTCAAAAAGCTGCCCTTCGGGAAAAAGATGCGGTGTCGCGTTATAGTCTTTATTAAAGATCGTAATACATATCGTATTCTACCGGAGTAGGCATCTCGATGTGCATCCTCAGATCATCTCTCTTGTTCTTGATCCATATCTCAATGAGTTTTTCAGGGAACACTCCGCCTTCTGTAAGGAATCCGTGATCCTTCTCAAGAGCCTTGATGGCTGATCCCATGGATTTCGGGAGACCTTTGATCTTCTTCTTTTCCTCATCAGACAGATCGAAGAGGTTGAAGTCGTAAGGTCCGAATCCCGCCTTGATCGGATCGATCTTTCTCTTGATGCCGTCGATGCCTGCCATGAGGATGGCAGAATAAGCGTAATACGGATTGCATGTGCCGTCCGGATTTCTCAGCTCGAATCTCTTGGTCTCAGGTGTCTTGGCGTAAGCCGGGATCCTGATGACTGAACTTCTGTTAGCTGTAGCAAAGCCTATAGTTACAGGTGCCTCATAGCCTGGCACCAGTCTCTTGAATGAGTTGGTGCTCGGGTTAGTGAACGCGCAGATGGCACCGATGTGTGTCAGGATGCCGCCTATGAACCAGAGAGCTTCCTGAGAAAGCTGTGAGTATCCGTCTTCATCAAAGAAGATAGGCTGTCCTTCCTTGAAAAGGTGCATGTGCACGTGCATGCCGTTTCCTGCTTCGTCATAGATCGGCTTCGGCATGAATGTGGCTGTTTTGCCTTCTTTTATGCACAAATTCTTGATTATGTATTTAGTCATCATGGTCTTGTCTGCCATCTCGGTCAGAGTACCGAACTCAACTTCGATCTCCATCTGTCCCGGGCCGCCGACTTCATGATGATGATATTTGACTTTTATGCCCTGCTCTTCCATCTGCATGGCGATCTTGCTTCTCAGGTCATAGAGCACGTCCTGAGGAGGAGCCATGTGATATCCTGCCTCGTGGTTCATCTTATATGCCAGGTTCTCGCCGTTGTCCAGGCCTTTGTTCCACTCTGCCTGTTTAGTATCGATGTGGAATCCCGAACGGTTGGGATCGACTGAATAGCTGACGTGGTCGAATACGTGGAACTCGAACTCAGGTCCTATGCGCATCTCGTCTGCGATGCCTGTGCTCTTCAGATATTCCTCCGCGTGCTTCGCAACGTTTCTCGGATCCTGATCGAAAGGTCTGTTCTCAGGCATATCGATGACAAATACGTCACCTATCATTGCCATGGTCTTTATTTCCATGAATTTGTCGATGTATGCTGTGGAAAGATCTGGTATGAAAATCATATCGCTCTTTTCCACCGGCGCGAACCCGTAGTTGCTGCCGTCAAAACCGATACCCGCTGTCATGATGCTCTCGCTGAATCTGTCAGCCGGGATGGTCAGATGTCTCCATCTTCCGTTAAGATCGATCATCATGAAGTCGACCATCTTTACATCACTTTCTCTGATAAACTCCTGTGCTTCTTTAAATGTTGTGAACATTTACCCGTTTCCTCCTGAAAATATATTTACAGCACATTTTTTATGGCTGCAAGCAGATCATCGTATTCCTCAAATGCAGGGATGTCAGGGTTGTCTTTGATGATCTGTTCTGTACTCTTGAACAGGAATCCCGCCTTGCTGGCTTTTATCATTCCCATGTCGTTATAGCTGTCTCCGCTTGCGATAGTCTCATATCCGATGGACTGAAGCGCTTTTACTGTGCTGAGTTTAGACTGCTCTACTCTCATCCTGAAATCTGTGATCTCACCGTTTTCTGCCACTTCAAGAGTGTTGCAGAAGAGAGTAGGCCAGTTCAGTTTCTCCATAAGGGGTGCTGCGAACTGCTCGAATGTGTCGCTTATGATGATCACCTGTGTGATCTTTCTCAGTTCGTCGAGGAATTCCTTTGCTCCCGGTATGGGATCGATAGTCGCTATGGTCTCCTGGACCTCTTTGAGTCCCAGGCCATGCTCCTTCAGGATGCCCAGTCTCCAAGTCATGAGTTTATTGTAATCAGGTTCATCTCTGGTGGTCCTTTTCAGTTCAGGGATGCCGCTTGCCTTTGAAAAAGCTATCCATATCTCAGGAACCAGAACACCTTCCATATCTAAACAAACTATATTCATCGTCTTACCTCCTGTATCCGCATATCTAACCCATGCCGACGCGAAATAATATATCATATTTGCTGTTCTGTATCAATGAAAAGCAGAACCAAAAATTGCTTTGATATGCATTTTTTTGTATTCACTGCGCAGCCCTGTCCGGCCCCGCAGCCCCTTTTGCAGAGCCATGTCATGTCTGACTGATTTTCAGCGGATATGAAAGTTTCTGATAATTTATGATTTATTTTGATTGACATGTAAACTGCGCAGTGATAGTCTTTTCATGTATTAGAGAAAGGCGGACATTTTTAATGCTTCAACAGGAACGATTCGATATCATTTCCGAGATACTGCAGAAGAATTCAGCAGTAAGAGTCACCGAATTATCGGATCTTCTTCATGTGAGCGAATCCACTATCCGAAGGGATATCTCTGATCTGGAAAAAGCCGGACGGCTGAAAAAAGTATTCGGCGGCGCGGTAGCCGTTTCTGAAGATCCTTCAGTATCTGAAATAAAGCCTGTTCCCAGATCCTCCATCAACACAGATAAAAAAACTCTCATAGCAAGACTTGCTGCCTCAAAGATAGAGCGCGGCGATTTTGTCTATATCGATGCAGGATCGACTACAGGAATGATGCTGGAGCATCTGCCGAAAGACGGCGTTTCATACGTGACCAATGGTGTTGATCACGCCATAAAGATGGCAGACCGCGGTCTTCGCGTCTTCACTATTTCAGGTCTTCTCAAGGGAAGGACTGAATCGCTGGTGGGCGTCGACGCCGTGGAGAGCATCAAAAAATACAATTTTTCCAGAAGCTTCATGGGAACCACCGGCATAGATATAAAACAGGGATTCACCACACATGACATAGAAGAAGCCAGAGTAAAAGCTGAAGCCATAGAAAGGTCCGGCGTGACATATATACTTGCAGACAGCAGCAAGTTCGGGGTCGTATCGTCAGTTTCTTTCGCACCGGTATCATCAGGGCATATCATTACAGACAGACTGCCTGATGAGGAACTCAGAAAATACACTGAGATCGAGGAAGTGTGAAGCCTGACAAAGTAAAACTGTGTTCACCGGCCCGAAGGATACAGGCCGGCTGAGAAAGGAGAAAAAAATGAGAGTAGCAATTAATGGTTTTGGAAGAATAGGAAGACTGTCCTTCAGGCTGATGTTCGAAAAAGACGACATCGATATCGTAGCCATCAACGCCAGATGGGAATCCAAGATGATCGCCCACCTGCTGAAATACGACAGCGTCCAGGGACGTTACTGTGATGACCACGACATCTCCTACGACGACAACACCCTTATCGTTGACGGAAAGAAGATCAAGATATACAGAGAGTCATCCCCTGCTGACCTTCCATGGGCTGCAGACGACATCGACGTAGTTTTAGAATGCACAGGCGCTTTCACATCCAGAGAAAAATCACAGGCACATCTGGATGCCGGAGCTAAGAAAGTTCTTATCTCCGCACCTGCAGGAAACGACGGTCCGACCATCGTATACGGAACCAACCACGAGACCCTCAAGGCTGAAGATCTCATCGTGTCCGGCGCATCCTGCACCACTAACTGCCTGGCTCCAATGACCAAGGCTCTCCACGAATACAAGGAGATCGTTTCCGGTCTCATGACTACTATCCACGCATACACCGGCGACCAGATGATCCTCGACGGTCACCACAAGAAAGGCGATCTGAGAAGATCAAGAGCAGGCGCTGCCAACATCGTTCCTGCATCATCCGGAGCAGCTAAAGCCATCGGTCTGGTCATTCCTGAACTGGACGGCAAACTGACAGGTTCCGCACAGAGAGTTCCTGTTCCTACAGGCTCCATCACCATTCTCGACGCAGTAGTTAAAAGCGATGAGGCAGTGACTGTCGAAGGCATCAACGACGCCATGAAGGCTGCTGCAGACGACTCATTCGGATACAGCGATGAGGAACTGGTTTCAAGCGATATCATAGGCATCCCTTACGGATCCCTCTTCGATGCTACACAGACTTCAGTTATGGAATCCTTCTCAGAAGGGCTCTATCTGGTAAGGATCGTTTCCTGGTACGACAATGAAATGAGCTATGTAAATCAGCTCATCAGAACTCTCCAGTACATGGGAAAACTGTAATCGGTCTTTAAAAAACAGGATAATAAAAAACGGGAGCTCAGCATGATGCTGAGCTCTCTTTTCATCAAATGAACCCAAGATGCACCAGGAAGAAGAACATTCCCAGCCCTGCAGCCAGCAGAAGCGCTATGCCGAAAATATGACGCTTTTTCGTCCTGTTCAGATACGTCAGATATTCTATGGCAAAGGCGTTCATCCTGTAATAGATCTTTACCGGTGCTCCGTATCCGTCGCATTTTATCTTATTGAGCCTGGCCAGGATCAGCGCTCTGAACGCGTGATGCGCGCCGGTGACCAGAGCGAATTTAGGTCCTTTTTTACTATCCGGATGCTCCATGAGAGCATACGCCGCCTTTATGTTTTCTTCTGCTCCGCTGGACTTTTCTTCTATGATGATGTCTTCATCAGGGACACCTTCTGCCCGGGCTTTGTCTGCCATGATCCTCGCTTCTGTTTTTCCGTTCCATTCATCAGAGCCTGTGAATATGAGTTTTGAACCCGGGTTTTCCCGGTATACCTGTAGGCTCTTGGTCATCTTGGTCTGCATGAGGTTTTCGATCTTCATGTCCTCAAGATCAGTTCCCAGAACGAGTACATACTTATATCCTTTGTCCCCTTTGGTATGGAGAAGGTTTATCACACTGGAGGCGGTGAACATGGCTTTAAGAGTGATGAAGTATATCAGCATGATATCCACGGTAATATATATGAGGAATGCCGCCCTGCTGCCCAGGCCGCCTATCATGGGCCAGACCACTACATATATCAGTGTCAGGGCACCGAAAAATATGCTGGCTATGCTCCTGAGCCTTATTCCTTCCTGCCTGATGAGCATTATGCCCATAGCAATGGGAAAAAGCGCCAGAAGTACGGGTCCTGCCGCGATCAGTATCTGTATCAGTCTTATAAACAGATGGAGTATCACCGAGAAAACATTTCCGTCAGAAACACTCGACTCAAGCAGCGCCGTAACACCCTGCAGCCCGACGAAAAGAGAATAAGCTGAAAGTGCGAAGAATACCCCGCAGGTCAGATTCCTGTGTTCAGTCTTCATGATGATGAGAAATATCCCAAAACAAATGAAGAAAGGGATGAAACCAGACAGCACACTCATATCAATCTCCTGATCTGTCTACTTCTGTCCCGTCAAGAGATACTTTGCTGAGTCTGTTCATGTATTTTGCCATCCATCTTCTGAACTGGGACATGTACTCCGGATCATTTGCGTGATGCAGATTATGCAGGTACTGGTGCTCATTACCGCTGATAGTCGAATCTGTCCTGCCCAGGAGATAGACTGCGAGATCAGAACACTGATCTGAGACTCTTTCAAGATTCAGCAGTATATTCTGGAAAACTATCCCTGTATAGATGTCACAGAGATCCAGAGTCATCCTGTGGACATGACGTCCTCTTAAAGCTTCAACCATCTCATCGATGACTTCTTCGAGAGGTTCTACTTTCTTGGCAAGTTCCTCGTCATTGTTCTTATATGCCTCCACCGAGATATCCAGGATCTCGTGGACAGCATCCATAGCTATGGTTATCTCCTTCTGCGCGCCTGGAGAGAAGGTCTTTCCTTCCTGACGCAGTTCTTCGATATTATCGATTATATTGATGGCCAGGTCTCCTATACGCTCAAAGCAGACTGATGCTTTAAGCTGGAAACTCTGGTTCCTGTTGTCTTTCTCAAGGGTTATATGCGGCGAGATGGCCACCAGATACTGATTGGTCTGGTCCATGATAGTATCCAGAAGGTTCTCACGTTCCTCGATACGCTTGCTCCTTTCAGGCTCATATTCGAACAGCTGTTGGGCTGAAGCTTCAAAATTATGTATAGCCACATCTGCCATGTTTCCTAAAAGCACCTCTGTTCCTGCCAGAGCAAGTCCCGGGTTCGTCACCAGATGAGGATCAAGCTGCTTCAGGTTCTCTCTGATAGCTTCTTCCTCCGGATCCATAGGCTTGTCCGGAACGATTTTTTCTGCTATCCTTGCGAAGACATTTACGAAAGGCAGCAGCAGCACTGCCGGTACCAGTCTGAAGATACCGTGTACGTTAGCGATATCCCCGACGCTCATGTCGTTGAACCAGAGGCTGTCGCCTATGATCCCTGTGGCTCTTCCTATTGAAATAGCTGCTATTATGAGGATCGCTGCAAAGACGTTATATATTATATGCACCAGGCATGTCCTGATCTGCTCAGGCTTGGCACCTATGCGGCAGACCAGATAAGTAGTCAGACAGTCACCTATATTGACGCCGATTATGATAGCAAATACTGCGCAGAACTTAAATCCCACCGAAACAGCTATGGACTGGAGTATACCTATAACTGCAGACGAACTCTGGATG
>CAMCER010000020.1 GCA_945873875.1 uncultured Clostridia bacterium | reverse complement strand
CCATCTGAGCAGGGTCTGTATCCTTTGAACTCAGGCCGTATCTTCCGCCGTAGATATCGATGTCGCGCTTTGCCTTGAATATCGCCGTGCAGACATCCTCGTAAAGGGGCTCGCCTAAAGCTCCCATGTCCTTGCACCTGTCAAGGACTGCTATGCGTTTAACTGTTTCCGGCACTCCTGCCAGGAAGTGCTTCGCGGAAAACGGTCTGTACAGGTGCACCTGCAGGAATCCGACTTTGCGGCCTTCTCTTCTCAAGGCATCCACTGCCTGCTGTACTGCGCCTGTAACAGAACCCATAGCTATGATAATGTCTGTAGCCTCAGGGTCTCCGTAGTAATTGAACAGTTCATAATTCCTGCCTGTGATCTTGTTGATCTTATGGAAGTACTTCTCTACTATCGAGGGGAGGTCTTCGTAGTCTTTGTTATTGGCTTCGCGGACCTGGAAATATATATCACCGTTCTGGACTGTGTTTCTCAAGGTAGGATGCTCCGGATTGAGAGCCCTGTCCTTGAAATCCTTCAGAGCTTTTTTATTCAGAAGCCCTGTTATCTTATCCATATCCGGTATCTCGACTTTATTTATTTCATGTGATGTGCGGAATCCGTCAAAGAAATGCATGAAGGGAACGTTTCCTTCTATCGCCGCAAGATGTGCCACCGGCGCCAGATCTGCGATCTCCTGTACTGATGCTGTGCAGAACTGGGCGAAACCTGTCTCTCTGCAGGCCATTACATCTGAATGGTCACCGAAAATACTCATGGCATGTGTGCCTACTGTCCTGGCTGCCACGTGAAGAACTACAGGGTGTCTTTCTCCCGCTATCCTGTAAAGGACCGGGATCATGAGCATGAGCCCCTGTGATGAGGTGTAACTGGTGGAAAGTGCTCCCGTCTGGATCGCACCGTGGACCGCCCCGATAGCTCCTGCCTCCGACTGCATCTCAGTCAGCTTGACAGGCTGTCCGAAAATATTCTTTCGTCCCTGCGCCGACCACTTGTCAGTCAGTGTCGCCATTGGCGATGACGGTGTTATGGGGTAGATCGCTGCCACCTCGGTAAACGGATACGCCATGTGCGCTGCTGCTTCATTGCCATCCATAGTTGCAAAGTGCCTCTTGTTTTCTGTCATTTCTCTCTCCTTAACTAAAACAGACATTCCGGTTGCCACTATTATATTAATTTGGTCCTCAATGATAACATATCCGGGCTCGTCTGGTCAAGGTATGGTGCCTCATCCTGCCTCCTTCCGGCCGCGTTTTCAAAAGGCTTTCGGCGGCATGATCATGCCGCTTTGTCCGAGGTTTTGTGCTCTGTAAACACGTTTTGATTTTTCTTTTGTTTATTTCCTCTGACTTTTGTCGTTTTTCTTGAATTTCCTCCTGTTATTTATTAGAATAATTCGAGTAGGGAAATCCAAGATAATCAATTAAAGTTTGTTAAATAAAAGGGAGTCAAAGAATGTATTCATTTGATGAGATCAGAAACACTGATCCTGAGATCGCAGAAGCGATCAAAGCGGAAGTAGAGAGACAGAATTCTCACATCGAACTTATTGCATCTGAAAACTGGGTGAGCAAAGCAGTCATGGCAGCTATGGGAAGCCCCTTCACCAACAAATACGCAGAAGGCTACAGCGGCAAGAGATATTACGGCGGATGCCAGTGCGTGGATATCGCTGAAGATCTGGCTATCGCCCGCGCAAAGGAACTGTTCGGATGCGAATACGTAAACGTGCAGCCGCATTCCGGAGCACAGGCTAACATGGCAGTATTCTTCGCTATGCTGAAACCCGGAGACACAGTCATGGGACTGAATCTGGACCACGGCGGCCACCTGACTCACGGAAGCCCGGCTAACATGTCCGGAACATATTTCAATATCGTACCTTACGGCGTAGACGACTCCGGAAGGATAGATTACGATGAAGTTCTCCGCATCGCGAAAGAATGCAGTCCGAAACTTATCGTCTGCGGAGCAAGCGCTTACTGCAGAACTATAGATTTCAAGAGATTCAGAGAGATCGCTGATGAAGTCGGCGCATACCTTATGGCTGACATCGCTCACATCGCAGGTCCTGTTGCTGCAGGACTCCACCCGAGCCCGATCCCGTACGCTCACGTGACGACGACCACTACACATAAGACTCTCAGAGGACCGCGCGGCGGCATGATCATGAGCAGCGAAGAAAACGCCAAGAAGTTCAACTTCAACAAGGCCGTATTCCCGGGTATCCAGGGAGGCCCTCTCATGCATGTGATCGCAGCCAAGGCAGTCTGCTTCAAGGAAGCTCTGCAGCCTGAATTCAAGACTTATCAGGAGCAGATACTGAAGAACGCCGCTGCCCTGTGCAAGGGACTCATGGACAGAGACGTAAAGATCGTATCCGGCGGTACAGACAACCACCTGATGCTGGTAGACCTGACAGGAACAGGCATGACAGGAAAAGAAGCTGAGAAGCTCCTTGACGATGCCCACATCACCTGCAACAAGAACACCATCCCTAACGACCCCGAGTCACCTTTCGTGACCAGCGGACTTCGTCTGGGTACACCGGCAGTCACAACTCGCGGCATGGTTGAAGAAGATATGGATCAGATCGCAGAAGCTATCGCCCTGGTCATCAAGGACGCTTCAAACGTAGAAAAAGCCAGAGCCATTATCAAGACTCTGACAGATAAATACCCGCTGAACGCATAGGACGCGGATCAAATCAGAGAAATAAAAAGAAGGTCTTTCACGACCTTCTTTTTCATTATTTGCAGTCCCTCAACGGGCTATCATCAACAGCCTCTTTTCTAAGGCCCTCTTCGCAAGGCTTCCCCGCGGCCCTTTTCGCAAAGTTTCCCCGCGGCCCTTTTCGCTAGGCTTCCCCGCGACCCTTTTCGCTAGGCTTCCCTGCGACCCTTTTCGCTAGGCTTCCCTGCGACCCTTTTCGCAAACCCACAACTTTTAACCGCAATCTCACATATAAAAAAAGCGGTTAAAAGTTCCCCTTTTGCCGCTCCGATTTTCCTTGAAAAAGTCTAATTCCCCTCTTTTTTACAAAAAAACAGAAAAAGCGGGCTCTGCAGCCCGCAGTTTTTAACCGCAATCGATATATATGGAAAAGCGGTTAAAAAACCTTCGTTTCAAAATCTTTCTTGTCTCACTGGTTTGTCATCTTCGTATTCGATGGTGAATCCGTGGCCGGGATCCGGCATCCAAAGGAACATGTGCTCCTTTTCCTCAGGGAAGCAGTATTCCATGATCACAGAAATAGGCCCGCCGTGACAAACGACCACAGTGTCGACTGTCTCCGGCCCGGGAGACTCTGCTTCCGCAGGCTCCGCACCGGCAGGCTCCTCTTTCGCCAGTTCTTCGGCGGCCTGCACTCTGGCAAAGTGTTCCTTGCAGACTTCTTCAAAAGCCTCGATGACGCGGCGCTTGAAGCCGTTCATGCTCTCGCCGCCTGGAAGCTTAGCTTCACCCGTCTCATCTGCCATCCACTGGCGATACTCCGGATCCGCGTTGAGCTCATCGAAAGTTTTGTTCTCATGAACGCCGAACTCCATCTCGCGCAGGCCCCAGACTTTATGATGCTTCCTTTTGCCGTATATCATGGCAAGGGTCTGCTCCGTCCTTAAGAGGCCCGATGTATAGTACTCAGCATCCTCACATGCCGGATAGACATTATGGGATGCCAGCTCAGCAATCTCATCTATGCCCTGCTGTATCAGCGGAAGATCAGTGTTGCTGTACATCAGCTGTTTCATATTCCCTTCCGTGATGCCGTGTCTGATGATGTGTATATGTGACAGCATTTTTGTTTCCGCCTTTCTGTGCCGTCCTCCAGACTGCCTTTGTTCCCGGCAATGCCTCTGCTGCCGGAACAACTGCACCTGAAGGTTTCCGATTCACAACCGGAGTTTTACCTGGTCGGCACTACCTCCATCCAGTATCCGTCCGGATCTGCTATGAAGTATATCCCCAGCTTCGGGTTTTCAAAACAAATACAGCCCATTTTCTTGTGGTGCTCATATGCTTCTTCGTAATTGTCCACTCTGAATCCCACGTGGATCTCATTGTCCCCCAGATCATAAGGCTCTTTCCTGTCGCGGTACCATGTTATCTCAAGCATGGTCTCCTCCCCTTCGTGTCCCAGGAAGACGATCTCATATGACCCGTCATCTGCGGATATCCTGCGAACTTCAGTGATTCCCAGAGCTTCTTCGTAGAACTTCATGGATCTTTCCAGATCAAGAACTGTGATATTGCTGTGGTAAAGTTTGAATCTCATACCTGTACCATTCCCTTTCAGTCTGCTTCGTTTAATTTCATTTCATCAAGATTATACCACACAGCTCTTCCCCGCTGAAACCTTCTGAAGGTAAGGTTGCGGCCCTCTATGACCTTCAGGTCTGTGGCGGCTGCACCCCTCTATGACTTTCAGGTTTATCGCGGCCGCGACTTTCCCTTACATGTATGTTTATGTTAGAATTACGGGAGACGAAAAAGATAATCCAGAAATCATAACGGAGGATCATAAAAATGGAAAAGAGAGACTACAGCAAACTGCAGAACGGAAGCGACATCAGAGGCGTCGCCATGGAGGGCTTCCCGGGAGAGCTCCCGAACCTGACTTCAAACGAAGCCATCAGGATAGCAAGAGGATTCCTGCTCTGGCTCTGCGAAAAGACAGGCAAAAAGCCGGCGGAACTTAAGATCGCCATCGGAAGGGACCCCAGGATCACCGGGATGGAACTGAAATACGGACTTCTCAACGGCTTCGGCCCCTACGGCGTTGAAACTCTTGACTGCGGTCTCGCCTCAACTCCGGCCATGTTCATGTCCACTCTTTTCCCCGGATTCAAATGCGACGGCGCCATTATGATCACCGCCAGCCACCTTCCTTTCAACAGGAACGGATTCAAATTCTTCGACAAAGACGGAGGCCTGAACAAGGAAGACATCTCATCGATCCTCAGAAACGCAGAAAGCGATGAAAGGCTGAAAAAGCTTTCACCTTTCCTTACCAATAAACCGCCTGAAACAAGCCGCATGACACAGTATCCTGCCAAAGCCGTACCGCTTATGGATACTTACTGCGAGCACCTGCAGAACCTGATCAGACGCGGCGTCAACCATTCCCTCACCTTCGACAAACCCCTGACAGGGATGAAGATCGTTGTCGATGCCGGAAACGGCAGCGGCGGATTTTACGCGACGAAGGTGCTGGAGCCTCTGGGCGCTGACATATCAGCAAGTCAGTTCCTCAAACCTGACGGCAGGTTCCCTAACCATGCCCCCAACCCGGAGGACAAAGCCGCTATCGAGTCCATATGCAAGGCGGTCAAGGAAGCAGGCGCAGATCTTGGCCTAATCTTTGATACCGACGTAGACAGATCAGCTGCTGTAGACAACAACGGCAAAGAGATCGCCAGAAACGGCATCGTCGCCATGGCGGCATCTCTGGTGGCAGAAAGGTTCCCGGGAACCACCATCGTCACCGACAGCATCACCAGCACTGAGCTGACTGATTTTCTGGAGAACGTGCTGGAGCTGAAGCACCTGCGCTTCAGGAGAGGATACAAGAATGTGATAAACAAGGCCATCGAATTAAACGCCGCAGGCGAAGACTGCCAGCTTGCCATAGAGACCTCCGGCCATGCAGCCATGAAGGAGAACCACTTCCTGGACGACGGAGCATATCTGGCAACTAAGATCGTAATCAAGGCGGCAAAGCTCTTCGCCATAGGAAAGACCATCGACACGGTGCTGAAAGAGCTGAAAGAGCCTGCAGAGGCAGAAGAAGTCCGCATCCCAATAAAGCCGGAAGCGATCGACGCGGCCGGCGGTCTGGCAGAGGTCGGGGACAAAGTAATAGCAGAACTTTCACAGTGGGCGAAAAACTACCCCGGCATGGAACTTGTGCAGCCTAACTACGAGGGCGTACGGATAGCCTTCGATATGGAGCCGACCCCCAGAAGAAGCTCATCCGAAGCAGATGAAAAAGCAGACACGCCGCTTAAAGGCTGGTGCCTGCTGAGAAAGTCTCTCCACGATCCGCTCCTTCCGCTGAACGTTGAATCATCAGCCGAAGGCGGATGCAGAAGGATATATGAACTGCTTTACGGATTCCTGGCCCAGTACGATGAGCTGGACACATCGCCTCTGAAAGCAAAACTCTTCTGAGAGCTTACACTTCTGAGACCTTGAATAAGTAAAACAGGTCCCGGGCTTTTCTGCCCGGGACTTTCTGGTTTTATACGAATTTTATGCGAATTTCTTCTTTATTTACACGAATTTCTTCATTTCTGATTTGTATCTCTCAACGCCGGGCTGATCGAAGGGCTCGACGCCCATGAGCCTGGCTGTGATGACACACGTAGTTTCGAAATAGTAGATGAGCTGGCCTATGCTGTAGGCGTTCATCTCAGGAACAGTGATATGCACCAGCGGAACGCCGGCTTCCTTATGGGCATCCAGTGCTCCGCGGCATGCGGCTTTGTTCAGTTCAGACAAAGTCACGCCGTGATATCTTCCGCTCGGAATGGTTATATCAAATGGGTCTTCTTCTATCTCGATGATGGTCTCAAAGAACACCGGCGCGCCGTCCTGCAGAAACTGCCCCATAGAATGAAGGTCTCCTGTCATATCCAGACTTGTCGGCAGTATGCCCTGCCCTGCTTTCCCTTCGCTTTCTGCGAAGAGCTGTTTTATCCACTCAGTGAAGCCGTGCATGAAAGGCTGATAGGTGATCAGGGCTTCCACGCATTTGCCCTTTTCCTTCAGGAGATATCTGCTGATGCCGTGATCCTGAAGGACATCGTCCCAGCCCATATCCGTGGCCATTATCTCAGCTCCCCGGTGGATGTCTCTGATGTCCACTCCCGCTGCAGCCATGGGAAGGAGCCCTGCCTCAGAAAGTACAGAATACCTTCCGCCGATATCATCCGACAAAGTAAAGGTCTTATACCCTTCTGTCTGAACTTCCTGCATCAGACCTTCATCGCCTTTTCCCGTTATGAAGTAGATACGCTCCTTGAATGAGGAGTCATACTTTTCGATCATTATCTTCTTGAATATGTGGTAGACCGCCTCAGTCTCTGTTGTCGTCCCGGATTTGGAGACTACACAGAGGCAGATATCTTTCCCCTCCAGCTTCTGCATCAGCTCAAGGTGATATATCGGGCTCAGGTTCGTCCCCGCGAAGACCACTTCCGCCCCGTCCGGCTTCAGCTGGCCTGCGCCGCCAAGAGCATCGATGACTGCCTTTGCTCCCAGATATGATCCTCCGATACCTATGACTACCAGAGTATCGCACTGAGCCTTTATGATCTCGGCAGTCCTCTCTATCTCTCTCATTTTCCGCTGGTCAAAGTAAAGAGGCAGCTTTACCCAGCCTGAAAGATCCATTTTTCCGGACCACAGCGCCTCGATGACAGATGAGGCCTCCATCTTCATCTCTTCGATCTCTTTCTGCCCGATACCGGTACCAGACAGGTCCACCTTAAAATCCATCTTTTTCTCCTTTCCCTTAAAAGGGCACCCGCCGCCTCAGAGGATGAGCCAGTTTATGACCTCCATTGCGACAGGAAGTGTGACTACGGACAGGATCGTCGTTTCGAACATGATCATCGTAGCCAGTTCTTTGTTATTGTTCTCCTGCTCCGCCAGCATGCACACTGTGGCTGCCTGAGGAAAACTTGTCCCCAGCACCAGCATGGCCTTTACCATAGGCGCGATAGGCAGGAAATATACTAAAAGCACTGTCAGCGCGGGAAGCAGTATGAGTTTGTTGAGAGAACTCTCCCATACGATCCGCTGTCTTAAAATGTCCTTTATATGGCACTTGGTCAGAGTGGATCCGATGAAGACCATGGCCATCGGCGTGGCTACTCTTCCCATATATTCAAGGTAGGTGGCGATAGTCTCGCCCACGACTCCGGAAAACCTCCAGCCGCAGACGCTTATTATGAAGCCCAGCACCAGTGCCACGATGTTGGGGTTTATCATCACCTTGCCGAATACCTTCGCGATGCTCCCGAAGGTGGCTTTCTTGCGCTCCGTGCCCCTGTCCCTGTGAAGCAGATACAGCCCGTATGAGAAGAACAAGAAGTTCAGCGCTGAGCTGTGGGCTATCATCAGGAAGAATGCTTCTGAGCCGAAAAACACCGACGCGATGGAAAAGCCCATGAATCCGTTGTTGGGGCTGACCATGGCGAATTCCGCAACGCCCGATACATCTCTCGGGAATCTCCTGGCCTTCCCGTAGACAAAGGCCCAGGCGCAGTATATGGCAAAGCACGCCAGGGAGGCTCCGAACATGAGAATGAATTCCAGCGCCAGAGACGTGGTCATCTTCAGGGATCCTATCTCCTGGGTTATGAGACACGGGTAGGCGAAATATACGATGAACTTGTTCAGCCCATGGTTCATTTTATCGTCTATGAAGTTTGCACGTCTCAGGAAATACCCGGTAAAGAGCATCCCGAACAAAACAGCAAACTGCCCGTACATCTCAAATTCCTTCTTTCATCTGCCTGCCGGATGCTGCAGCACACACGCCTGCTCTCCGGCGCTCCTCTGCCGGCGGTGCTCCCGGCCGGCAGCCTGCCCCTATCCGAAGTAGAGGTTGGTGGTTATATATTCAGGGTCGCTGGTCACGTCTATTCCCAGCCCTCTCAGTGTCTGCTCGTCTCTGTCACTTAAGATAGCTGTACAGTGAGCTCTGCAGCCTCTCAGTTCCTTTATCTTTTCAAGGGCCGCCTTGGCCGACGGATTCGTAGCGGCTGAAATGGTCAGCGCGTTAAGGATCTCCTCGCAGTTAAGGCT
>CAMCER010000019.1 GCA_945873875.1 uncultured Clostridia bacterium | reverse complement strand
AGTCAAGGCCGTCAGTTCCCCCGTCAAGAGCGCTGACAGGTTCGTGATCTTTTACTTCCTCCTGCAGGATAGGTATCATCATAGTCTTCACATAAGGGGGATTCGATATGATCATATCGAAATCTTTCTTCGCCTTTCCCGCGCTGAAAAGATCCCCTACTGAAAAGCGCACCTTCACTCTCGCCTTCGCTGCGTTTTTCTTTGCGACTTCAACAGCCTCCGGGCTTATATCCGTTGCCGTGACTTTAGCGTTCATGCACCGGTTGGCAATGGTGACGCCTATGGCGCCGCTGCCGCAGCAAAGATCAAGGACGCTCCACTTCTTTCTGGCCGCCGCCTTCTTCAGCAGTTCTGCGGCCTCAGCAGGAGCGCCTTCATCAGGACGGCTGCCGCGGATCATTTTTATGGCGTGCTCCACCATCAGTTCTGTTTCCGGCCGCGGGATCAGGACTTTTTCGTTCACAGTAAAGTCTATCCCCATAAAAGACTGCTTTCCGGTTATATACTGAAGGGGCTCGCGGCCCGCGCGTCTTGCTATGCGTTCAAAATACTCTTCGCAGATCTTATCGTCTATCTCCCTGCTCCACTCCATGAACAGTCTGGTCTTGTCGATACCGGCAAGGTCCATGTAAAGCAGCTCCGCGTCCACCTTGGGACTCATGACGCCTGCGGTTATCAGGCGGTTTTCACCGATAGAGATCATTTCTTTCAGAATCAGGCCCATCTTATGTTCGTCTCCTCTTTAATGTTTAACTGGCTGCCTTAAGCAGTCTCAGTGTGTTTCCTCTTTATCGCTGTCCTGTCTTTTTCCTTTCAGTTCCTCTTCAGACACAGTCAGTTTTCCTTCTTTGTCACAAAGTCCCTCGATACAAGGCTCATCGGGCTCTGTCATCACGGCCTTCAGCGCCGCGATGGCCACCTCCAACTGGCTGTCATCAGGTTCTCTGGTGGTCAGTTTCTGCAGGTAAAGACCCGGCATGCTGAGGATCTTCACGACCCAGTTGTCGCTTCTGCCCGCCCACTTGAGCAGTTCATATGAAAGCCCCGCTATGACCGGGATCAGGAGAAGTCTTGAAGTTATCCTCCAGAAAAGATCCGGCCAGCCCAGGAATGAAAAGAGCACCAGGGATATGACTAAAACGAACATGAGGAAGCTGGTCCCGCATCTGGGATGCAGGGTGTAGAACTCATGACAGTTTTCGGGAGTCAGCTCTTTTCCGTTCTCAAAGCAGTGTATGGTCTTATGCTCTGCCCCATGGAACTGGAAGGTCTTCTTTATGTCCTCCATCCGCGAAATAGCCGCCACGTACAGGATGAACATGAGTATCCTGAATACTCCCTCTGCGATATTCAGCAGTATTGCATTATCTGTGACTTTGCCCAGAAGATCCATGAGCCACGTAGGCATAAGAACGAATACCAGAACAGTTATGGCTATTGCAAACACCACGGAGGCATACAGCATCATGTTCCAGGCCGCCTTCTCACCGAATTTTTCAGTGAGCCATTTTTCAAAGCGTCCCGGCTCTTCCGCGCTCTCTCCGTGCTCCATCTCATAATCACCCAGGACCTCAGCTGAATACATGAGCACTCCAGTGCCCTGGACCAGTGATGAGACAAATGCGATGACTCCGCGTATAAGAGGAAGCCGGCTCCATTTCCCCGGTTTCTTCAGCTTTTCGGTCTTTATGTGCATATTTCCGTCAGGGAGCCTTATGACTACAGCGTTCCTGTCCTCTCCCCGCATCATTATGCCGTCTAAAACTGCCTGTCCGCCTATTTTAGTCGGGCAGGCATCCTTGAGAAATATCTTTTTAAGGTCCATTTTATCCCTCTAATCTGACTTTCCTGATCACCTGGATGAATTCCTGGTTGGTCATGGTGTGTGCCAGATTATCAATTATTATCTCCGTTACTTCCTGTGTATCTCTGTTGGAAAGCGCCCTTCTCATGGACCAGATAGCTTCAAGCTCGTCCTGATTCATGAGCAGATCTTCCCTTCTGGTGCCGGATTTGTTCAGATCCATGGCAGGGAATATCCTCTTTTCAGAAAGTTTCCTGTCAAGATGCAGTTCCATGTTTCCGGTGCCTTTGAATTCCTCGAATATAACGTCGTCCATCCTGCTTCCTGTCTCGATGAGCGCAGTCGCAAGTATGGTGATGCTCCCGCCTTCTTCAAGCTTTCTGGCCGCGCCGAAGAACTTCTTCGGTTTATATAAGGCGCTTGGATCAAGTCCGCCTGAAAGTGTCCTTCCCGAAGGAGGCACTACCAGGTTGTATGCTCTTGCCAGTCTGGTGATACTGTCGAGAAGGATGACTACGTCTTTTCCGTGTTCCACCAGCCTCTGAGCTCTTGAGAATACCATTTTGGCTACTTTGACATGGTGCTGGGGCATCTCATCAAAGGTGGAATAGATAACGTCTCCGCCGCGCAGTGATCTCTTCATATCCGTCACTTCTTCAGGACGCTCATCTACCAGCAGGACTATCATCTCGATATCCGGATGGCTGCGCTCTATGGAGTTGGCGATGGATTTCAGCAGCGTGGTCTTTCCTGCCTTCGGCGGCGCCACGATGAGACCCCTCTGGCCTTTGCCTATAGGTGCCACCAGGTCTATGAGCCTCATGGAAAGCTCTCTGCTTCCCTCTTCAAGAGAGATCCTCTCGTTAGGGAATATAGGCGTCAGGTCTTCGAAGTCAGGTCTTTTCATAGCAACACCCGGCTCATCGTCATTGACTGTGTTGACGTAGAGCAGCGCTCCGAATTTTTCTCCTTCGTTTGGTTTTCTTGAGATACCGTGGATCTTGTCCCCGGTCTTGAGATTGAAACGTCTTATCTGTGTAGGCGAAACGTAGATGTCTTTATCACTTGTAAGGAAGTTGGAAAAGCGCAGGAACCCGAATCCTCCGTCTGCCAGTTCCAGTATACCTTCCACCTCGGGTCTTTCCTCCTGTGAATAGTCTGTTTTCTTCACGCCCTCTGATTTCTGGCGGTCTTTCCTGCCGTGATGCCTGTCATGAGACCTTTCCTGTTTTTCTCCGGCTCCTCTGCCATCTGTCTTTCCGGCAGCCTTATGCTTTTCTTCCTTTTCAGGATCACCGGTTTCTTTTTCATCAGATCCCGTTTTTTCTTCCTTTGCTTCAGCCGCTTTATCTTCAGTGGCTCTGGCTTCCTCTTTTGCCGGCGCTTCTTCTTTTTCTGCAGGCGCAGCTTCATCGCCCATGTGCATCAGCGCCTCTATCAGCTCTGCTTTCTTCAGCTTCTGATAGCCTTTCACGCCAAAAGCCTTTGCGATTTCTCTTAGTTCGACAACTTTCTTAGCTTTGAGAGTTTTTTCTTCCATCTTGCTTTCCTTCTGCATGATGCATAAATCATAAAATAAACTATTGATATATCTCCACTGCTGTCAAAGCAGAATCCATATTCTGTTCGATCACTTCGTTTCTGGAATGTATCAAGAATAACTACGGTTTAGATTATACAACACTTTTTCGGGATTTTCCATATTTTTTGTCGGCTTCCGGATATTCATCCCGCTTTCCGGAAAAACAGCCCGGCTATGCCGGGCCACTGCTTTATGCGAACTGTCTGTACATGTGCCTTCTGGCAAGATAAAGCTGGCAGAACTTCTCGTATCTGCGCTTATCGTCAGGATCTGTCATGAAAGCGTAGGGAATGGACTCATCAGTCTTCGCTCTTTCCCAGAGCCAGTCCACAGACTTGTCCATGTCTGCTATGACGGTTTTCTGACCTTCAAGTATCTCTCTGTTCATATCATCGAAAATGACTCCGTCGCCGCACACGACCACGATCCCGTCCCGGTCCTTCAGTTCCATAAGATGTTCGTACTCCTGGTTCCTGTATTCGTGCTCGCCCATGAGCCTGCATATCCTGCCGATTGTCCTTCCGTCTCTTTTTTCGATCTCATCGTCCAGAACTATCAGCTGATATCCGTATTCTTCTGCCAGTTTTCGTCCAAGCCCCATCCGGTCGCTTCCCATGAAGCCTGTTATGAATATCCTTTCAGGTCTTTCCATCTCATTCACCCTCTTAGCACAATGTCTTTTCCGCCTTCATTTTCCGTCCTTTGTCCATGATACCCTTTTTCGCGGGCCATGTACAGCGCTTTGGCTTTTGTCCCCTGCCGAAAAGACTATACCGTCACTTTATGATATTATATGAATATATGATATATGGACGCAGCGATTTTGACAGATCAGGAAAGGACAGATAAATGAAAGAACCTGTTTTACTCATAATGGCCGCCGGCATGGGAAGCCGGTTCGGCGGACTCAAGCAGATAACGCCTGTAAGCAGCACAGGCGAGATCATCATGGACTTCTCTCTTTATGACGCTATGCTGGCCGGATTCAAAAAAGCCGTATTTGTCATAAAAGAGGAAATGGAAGAAGACTTCAGGGCCCTCATCGACGAAAGAGCGGGAAAACACATGGAAGTGGAATACGTCTATCAGAAGCTGGATGACCTTCCGGAAGGTTATTCAGTTCCCGACGGAAGAGAAAAACCCTGGGGCACTGCCCACGCAGTTATGAGCGCGCGCAATGTCATCGATGGGCCTTTCGTGGTCATCAACGCTGACGATTACTACGGCGCTCAGGCATTCCAGCTTATCTACGACCAGCTCTCAAATGCTGAAGATGATGACTTTTTCCAGTACTGCATGGTGGGATTCAGGCTCTCCCAGACCATAACTGAAAACGGCTACGTCTCCCGCGGAGTCTGCGAGCTGGATGAGAAGGGATACCTTTCCGGCATCACAGAGCGGACCATGATAATGCCTCGCGGAGATGATATCTGCTTCAGCGAGGACAAAGGCGATACCTGGCAGTCCCTTGCCGGTGACACAGTAGTTTCCATGAACTTCTGGGGCTTTACTAAAAGCCTGATGGATGAGATGGTGAAAGGCTTCCCCGCATTCCTTGACGATGCGCTTGAAAACGACCCTCTCAAAGGAGAATACTTCCTTCCGGCTGTACCCGACAGACTCATAAAAGAGGGCCGGGCGAAAGTGAAAGTGCTGAGTTCCGAGGACAAGTGGTACGGGGTGACATATAAAGAAGACCGTGATGACGTGGTGGCAGCTCTGCAGTCAATGAAAGACAAGGGCCTTTACCCGGACAAACTCTGGAAATAACTCCGGCAGCATGTCCGAAACTCCGGCAAAAAAAGTGTTGAAATCACCACGCATTAGTGTATAATTATTAGGCACGCAAAAATCTCTGCGCTTCGCAGATGAAGCGCCATTTAGTCCACAGGGAGGTGAAAAGAATGACAAATTACGAGCTTATGTTCATTATCGATCCTACTATCGAAGATGAAAAGAAGGAAGCTGCCGTTGAAACTGTTAAAGGTATCATCGAAGCTGACGGAACAGTCTCCGAAGTAGACACCTGGGGAATGAGGAAACTTGCTTATCCTATCCAGAAAAAGAACGAAGGCTACTATGTAGTTATCCAGTTCGAAGCAAGTCCTGAGTTACCTAAGGAACTCGACAGAAGACTTAAGATCTCTGATGTTGTTATGAGACACATCATCATCAACAAAGACCAGAGATAGAAAAGAGGTAAACAATGAACAGCGTATCATTGATAGGACGTCTTACCCGCGACCCTGAAGTACGCTACACTTCCGAGAATCAGATGGCAGTGGCAAGGTTCAGCATAGCTATAGACAGACCGTCCCGCAGAGACGGCGGCGAGAGACAGACAGATTTCCCGAACATCGTCGTGTTCGGCAGACAGGCTGAAAACTGCGAACGCTACCTGGGTAAAGGAAGACTTGTAGGTGTCCAGGGCAGGTTACAGACAGGAAGCTACACCAATAAAGACGGTGTCAAGGTATATACTACAGATGTCATAGCCAATAACGTGGAATTCCTCGACTGGGGAGACAGAGCCGGCCGCGGCCAGGACAGTTTCTCACAGAATCAGGGATACGCACAGGGAAGCCAGGGCGGATTTACCCAGAATCAGGGTTTCCAGCAGCAGAACCAGGCCCCTCAGGGGGGATCCGGACAGGATCAGGGGTTCGCGCAGCAGGACAGCCAGAGCAGCTTCGTTCAGGAACAGGGAAATCAGAACCCTTCCCAGGGCGGTTTCTCACAGAACACGCAGCAGGCGAATGATTCTGTTCCTGCAGGCTTTACGACCCTTGAAGATGACGATATACCATTTTGAGAGGAGAATGAACCATGATGGATAACAGAAGACGCGGCGGCATGCGCAGGAGAAAGGTATGCCAGTTCTGCGCCGATAAAGCAGAGACTGTAGATTATAAAGACGTTGAAAAACTGAGAAAGTACATCACAGAAAGAGGAAAGATCCTTCCTAAGAGGATCACAGGCACATGTGCTGTACATCAGAGAGACGTCACCACAGCTGTTAAGAGGGCAAGAGTCGTTGCACTTCTTCCTTACTCAGCAGACTGACAGTTTTGTGTTGAAGCAGACCGGCTTTATGTCGGTCTGATTTTTTATAAAAGAAGTCAAAGCTATACAGCAGGGGATATTTTTTAAAGGAGACCGACCATGAAAACTCTGGAACTGAAAAAAAACTTTTACTGGACGGGAGTGCTTGATCCGGATCTGGACGTGTTCGATATAATAATGTACACGGAATTCGGCACCACATACAACTCCTATCTTATAAAGGGAAGTGAGAAAACTGCCCTGTTCGAAACTGCAAAAGCGAAATACATGGATCAGTATGTAGAAAGCCTGCAGTCTCTTACAGATATCGGGGACATCGACTATATAATAGTGAACCACACTGAGCCGGACCACGCAGGCTCTGCGGCCAGACTCATCGAGATGAACCCGGACATACAGCTGATAGGCACCGGGACTGCCATCAGGTTCATAAAAGAGATAACCAATACTGACTTCAACTCGACCACAGTCAAGAACGGCGACACTCTTTCACTGGGGGACAAGACTTTGAGATTCATCACCGCTCCCAACCTGCACTGGCCCGATACCATGTACACATATGTTGAAGAGGACAAAACTCTTATCACCTGCGATTCCTTCGGATCTCACTACAGTTTCGACGGGATACTCCACTCGAAGATCACCGATGAAGAGGGCTACATGCGGGCTCTGAAATATTATTTCGATATTATCCTGGGACCCTTCAAGAAGTATCTGCTCAGTGCCGTTGAGAAAATAAAGGACCTGGACATCGATATGATCTGCCCCGGCCACGGCCCTGTGCTGGATGATGATCCGTGGAAGATCGTGGAGATATGCAGAGGATGGGCCGATGAAACGAATCCTAATGAGAAAAAGACTGTAGTCATCCCCTACGTGTCGGCATACGGCTACACCAAAGAGCTGGCTGACAAAATCACTGAAGGCATCAAAGCCGCAGGCGATCTGGATGTAAAGCTTTACGATCTGGTCTATGCAGACGCCGATGAAGTGAAAGAGCAGCTTTACTGGGCTGACGGCATACTTTTCGGGACACCGACTATACTGGGTGAAGCCCTGAAGCCTGTCTGGGATCTTACCACAGGAATGTTTGCCGGCACCCACGGCGGCAAGATCGCATCAGCCTTCGGTTCATACGGCTGGAGCGGTGAGGCTGTGCCGCATATCATTGAAAGACTGAAGCAGCTGAAGATGAAGATATACGGTGAGGGGCTGAGAGTAAAGTTCAAACCGTCTGAAGATCAGCTCAAAGAAGCATTTGATTTCGGATGCGGCTTCGGCCAGTCAGTCATTGAAGGAAAGGTGCCTGAACCTGAGCAGGATGCATGATAAAAAGAAACAGGCATGTGCAGGATATTCCTGTGCATGCCTGATTTTTTTATGCGCGATCATTTCGGCCGGCCGTCTCAGACGGTCATTTTTCACGGCTGTCCCATACAGCAGCTTCTCTTGCTCTTTCTTCGTAGCAGCTGCATTTTTCACCGGTGTCAGTGAATCCCGTGTCCTTACATATGTCACACTGGTATTTCACATCCATATAGTTAAGCGGGAAACCGTTGTCCGTCATAAGCACTGCTCTTTCCTGGAGCAGTCTGTTGACCTGCTCGTCCAGCTGTTTTTTTCTTCTTTCCGCGTCCGCGCCTGAAGCCAGTATCAGCTTCGTCGCCTGACGGCTCAGCTCACTGAGCTCATCATCGATCTTTCCTATCTCAGGAACTGCCGCCAGCACTTCTGCCCTGCGGCTTTCTGCTGCGGCCTCTGCTTCGGACCTCAGGTATTCATAATACTTTTTCACCAGCGCTGTGTTTCCGCCGTCTGCCGCCGCAGTCTGTCCGCTGCCCCCTTCTTTCTTCCAGTTTTTCAGCACCGAATCCACGTAATTGATATTGGGGCTGGATATGCCGCTGGTCTTGCTGCATGCCTCCAGGACTTTGTCGATGGTGTATCCCATATCGTCGAACCATGAATCCATGCGGCGCATCTCTTCTTCTGTAGGCGCCCTTCCAATGAATCCGAGAGCCCTGAAAACGCGTCGGTACTGATATCTTCTCTGGTCCGTGTCAGCCAGATAATCATCTACACCGTCTGCATCCTTGAGGCCTTTCTCATTCCATTCTCTGACCACAGTCGCTATATATCTGATACTGCTCTTGTTTTTCGAATAGCAGTATCTGAAAGCACAGAGCGCGACTTCCGGGGTCACTCCCAGTTCGTTTATCCAGCGCAGCACTTCCACTACTTCCGTGCCGCTCAGTGCCTTTCCCGCGAACTTCTCTATATCCGAGAACATGGCTCTGATCTCATCTTCCGGATACTCACCGTCTGCTCCGGCAAGAGGTCCGTCAAGACCGTCTCCCTCACCGCCGCGGCTCCTGCTTCTGTTTTCTTTTCCGTAAAACTGTTCTTTAAGATTGAGAAACTCCACATGATAGTCGAATTTCCCGCCTTCTTTCCCGGGAAGTTTTCTTACTACATGAAGCTTTTCCCAGTAATTCCAGGCTTTTAGAACATC
>CAMCER010000018.1 GCA_945873875.1 uncultured Clostridia bacterium | reverse complement strand
TCCTCAGTTTATTACACCGGAGTGGATCTGGGAACAGCATGTGTAGTAATAGCTGTCCTGGATGAAAACTTCGAGCCGGTAGCAGGTGCGTATCGGTACGCGGATGTAGTCAAAGACGGAATGGTAGTCGACTATGTAGGTGCCATGCAGATCGTCCGCGAGATGAAGCAGAAGGTTGAAGAAGACCTGGGGGTAGAGGAACTGGAATTTGCAGCAGCAGCTATTCCACCGGGAACAGAAAATGTCGATTCCGGAGCGGTAGCTAATGTAGTAAGAGGAGCAGGCTTCACTATAAGCAACGTGCTCGATGAGCCGACAGCGGCCAACATGGTCCTGAAGATAAAGGACGGAGCAGTTGTTGATATAGGAGGCGGAACGACAGGTATCTCGATCTTTAAAGACGGGAAAGTGGTCTACATCGATGATGAAGCCACAGGCGGAACTCATTTCTCGCTGGTCCTGGCAGGGGCATATAAAATGTCCTTTGACGAGGCTGAACTTTTCAAGAGAGATGAAAAGAACCACAGAGAGATATTCCCGGTACTTAAACCGGTCATCGAAAAGGTATCATCCATCATAAGCAAGCAGGTGGAAGGCCACGATGTTGATGAGATCGCTCTGGTAGGCGGTACAGCCTGTCTGACAGGGATAGAGAAGACCATAGGAGACAAAGTCGGTGTATATACACATAAGCCTAAGAATCCTATGTTCGTGACACCTCTTGGCATAGCGCTCAGCTGCAAACAGGAGGAAATGTAACAGTAAAGGAGATATAAAATGGATTTCAGGATAATAAAGACCCCGTCACCCGGGACTATAGACATCCTGATGCGCCGTAAAGGCACTCCAACCAGCCAGGTACCGGAAAACACTGATGCGGTAGGGCTGGTTCAGGGGAAACTCATCGAAATGGTAGTTGCCTCTGATATCGCAGAAAAAACTGTTGGAGTAACGGTGGAGGATATACGCGGAAGCTGTCCGCAGAACATGATCCTTCTGGCCATATTCGGTGATACTGCTTCAGTTGAATCAGCGATAAAAGCCATTAAGGCAGACGCGGAAGAGAAAAAGAGAGAAGGGAGATAAAGAATGCTTACAGCAAAGCTCATCGATAATATCTGGGCAACACGTAAATCGGAGCTGCTCAACGGATATAAACTGATGCTGGTCGAGGTGATCGGCGGAGGTGCCAACGATGGACAGAGACTGGTGGCTATAGATACTATCAGTGCAGGTATAGGCGACCGCATTCTGGTTTCCCTGGGTTCTGCCGCCAGAAGAATGATTTGTGACGACAGAATCCAGGTGGATGCAGCCATCGTAGGTATTATAGACGAAGATTGTGAATTTTGATTAGGAGGATGAAACATGAGTTTTCTTGATCAAGTAAGAGACGCTGGCGTGATAGGAGCCGGTGGTGCCGGATTCCCGACCCATGCTAAGCTGAATGGTGAGGCGGAGTACATCCTCCTCAACGGCGCAGAGTGTGAACCGCTTCTGCGTGTAGACCAGCAGATCATGGCCATGTATCCGGAAGAGATCATAAAAGGCTTTGAAATGGCCGGGCGTCAGGTCAAGGCTAAAAAGGCGATCATCGGCATCAAAGGCAAACACGGCGATGTCATTGAGATCCTTGAGAACAAGATCTCAGAGATGGGTCTTGGTGATTATGTATCCGTTGGGATACTGCCGGATATCTACCCGGCAGGTGACGAACAGGTCCTGGTATATGAACTTACAGGAAGAACTGTTCCGGAAACAGGTATCCCTATCATGTGCGGATGCGTAGTAATGAATGCTGAGACCGCTATGAACGTTTATCTGGCTTCACAGGGCAAGCCTGTCACAGAAACATATGTGACGCTGGCAGGTGACATTCCTCACAGAGTGACAATGAAAGTACCTGTAGGCACACCTGTAATGGAAGTCCTGAAAATGTCAGGCATTGATGATTTCAGCGATTATGAGATCATCGACGGCGGCCCGATGATGGGACCGCTGCTTGCAGACAGAAACGGCGCCATAGCTAAGAAGAACAAGGGATTTGTCATCCTTAAGAAGGATCATCCTCTTATTCAGAAGAAATCATGTACTGAGGACCAGGCGAAGAAAGTGAACAGAGCGACCTGTGAGCAGTGCCGCATGTGTACTGACCTTTGTCCAAGGTTCCTGATAGGACATGAGATGCAGCCGCATAAGATGATGAGGATTCTGAATTACGGTCTGGATGATGTGGAGGCGAAGAAGATAGCGCAGCTGTGCTGTCAGTGCAACCTCTGTGAATACTTCTCCTGCCCGGCAGGACTTCATCCGAGACTCACTAACCTGATGCTCAAGAACGAGCTGATGGCAGAAGGAATCAAGTATAAACCAGAGGAAGGCAAACAGTACAAAGCCCGCGGGAGCAGAGATTACAGACTCGTTCCCAGCAAGAGACTGATAGCCAGACTCAGACTCAGTAAGTTCGATATGCCGGCCCCGATGTCAGCTGATACAGTTGCACCGGCGGAAGTAAAGATAATGCTTGGTCAGCATGTCGGAGCACCCTGCCAGCCAGTCGTAAATGTCGGCGATACTGTCACAGAAGGACAGATGGTAGGGCAGATACCTGAAAAAGCTCTGGGTGCGCCGGTACACGCAAGCATCTCAGGGCAGGTCACAGAAGTTACTGATAAATATATTGCCATAAGGAGGGTGTAAACCATGCAGAGAGCTATAGGAATGGTTGAATTTACCAGTATTGCCCGAGGCATTTATGTGGCTGACCAGATGGTAAAGATCTCCGAAGTCGAGATCGTTTCCTCTGTTACTTCCTGTCCGGGTAAGTACATAACCATCGTTACAGGCGATGTAGCAGCCGTAAAGGCATCTGTCAGCTTAGGTGAAGAGCTGGCCGGAGAATTCTTCGTTGACTCCATCGTTATCCCGAATGTGAGTGAACAGGTATTCCCGGCGATAACAGGCGCTACTATGCCGGAACACATGGAAGCCGTGGGAATTATGGAATCCTTCTCACTGGCGACTATGATAATCGCAGCCGACGAGATAATCAAAGCTGCTGAAGTAGATGCTATCGAGCTGAGACTCGGAAACGGCATCGGAGGAAAGGCTTACTTCACATTCACCGGAGAAGTCGGAGCAGTAAAGACTGCAGCTGACGCAGGCGTGGAGATAGCCAAGAAAAAAGGTTTGTTAGTCAATGTAGAGGTGATTCCGTCACCTTCAGATAGATTGATCGAATCGTTACTCTAATAAATGATGAAAGGATGTGAACACTGATGAAAAAGCTGATCTGTGAAAAGAACATTACTGACATCATTGAACAGGGTGGAAAATCGGTTTGTGTTGATGACAACACATTGATCACACCGGCAGCTCGCGATATGATCCAGAACAATGGTCTGGAGATAGTCCAGGAGGGATGTGCATGCGCCTCAACGGCTCCTGCACCCGCTGCCGCAGCTGGTGGAGCCGCTCTGGACAGTGAGATGATCTATAATGCTCTTAAGAAGATGAGCGAAAGCGGAATGCTTGGCGACTTCTTGGCAAACAGCCCTGTTGCCCAGGCCGCTGATGCAGGTGCTCCGTATACGGCTGAACTCGACAAGGGATTCAAGATCGTGCGCGGAAGCGGCATCAAGATGGATGTTTTTGAGACAGGAAATCCTGCAGATAACGGGAAAGTACAGTATCAGGAACTCATAGGCGCTGGAGACGGCTGTTCGATGAATGCCGGATTTATGACGGTTGATCAGTGCACGTTCGACTGGGATGTTGAACCGGAAGAAATCTATTATGTGGTAGAAGGCAATATGACTGTTACCATAGATGGAGTTCCGCATACAGCATATCCGGGAGACTGCCTGTTCATTCAGAAAGGATCCAAAGTTGTATTTAGCAGTGGGAATACCAAAGCAAAGGTATTCTATGTAACCTACTGATAGATAATTTATAAAGGAGATTAATTATGAAAGCACTTGGTTTTATCGAAACAAAGGGTCTAGTACCTGCAATCGAGAGTCGCAGGCGATGTTGCAGCATGCAAGGCTTCAGTTGACGCAGCAGCATCTGCAGTTACCAGAATGGGCGGAACCATAATTTCCACTCACGTTATTCCTCGTCCTCATGAAACTCTGGACGGTCTCATCGTTAAACACATCCCTGAAGAAGGGGAAGAAGCTAACGATGACGGCGATGACTAACCCCTTTGGGGGATAGGTGTTAAAGATATTAAGGACGCTGAAGCAAGCGAAAAAGAAGACGTTCCTGAAGAACCGACACCTGAAAAAAAAGAGGCAGAGCCAGTAAAACTAGAAGGAAAAATAGACCGTAAAAAGCTGGAAGCTGCTGTAAAGGCAAACGGAGCTGAAGAAGCAGTTAAAATGCTTTCAAAGGTCAAGGTAGTAGATCTCAGATCACTTGCAAGAGAATTCAACGGTGAATTCGGCATCGCAGGCAGAGAGATCACTCATGCAAACAAGAAAATGCTCATAGAGGAATTCAGGAAATTCTTCAAAAAATAAGAAAGTATAACGACTAACAGAAGAAAGGACAAGGAGGTGTTGCAGAATGGACAATATGGATTATGATCTTCTTTCCATACAGGAAGTAAGAGATATGGCCCGTATGGGGCAGATCGCCACAGAACAGATTGCAACATATAACGAACAGCAAATCGATAAGATCCTGGTCAATATGGTACGCGTTGCTGAAGAGCACGCAGTTGAACTGGCAAAGATGGCTGTTGAAGAAACAGGATTTGGTAAAGTAGCAGACAAGACATACAAGAACCATCTTTCATCAACTATCCTTTATAACGAAATAAAGGATATGAAGACATCAGGCATCATCAATGAGGACCCTGTAAACAAAACTCTTGAGATCGCTGAGCCAGTCGGACTGGTCATGGGTATCGTTCCATCGACAAACCCGACATCAACAGCCATATTCAAGGCCATGATAGCCGTAAAGGCAAGAAACGCTATCATCTTTTCACCACATCCGTCAGCTGCCAAGTGTACGCTGAGAGCTGCAGAGCTCATGGCACAGGCTGCTGTAGAGGCAGGCGCACCTGCCAACACTATAGCATGCATCAGCAAGCCGACCATGGAAGCAACTGATGAGCTTATGCATCATAAGAACGTTAAGATGATAATCGCTACAGGCGGCCCGGGAATGGTAAAAGCAGCATACAGCGCTGGTAATCCGGCACTGGGTGTAGGAGCTGGAAACTCACCGGCATACATCGAAAGAACCGCTAACGTAGCAAAAGCAGTAGAAAACATCATAGCAAGCAAGAGTTTTGATAATGGTACTATCTGCGCTTCAGAACAGTCAGTAGTTTGTGAAGAGTGCAATAAAGACGCTGTAATCGCTGAATTCAAGCGTCAGGGCGGATACTTCATGACTCCTGAAGAAACTGATAAGGTATGCAAACTTCTGTTCAAGCCGGGAACGACATCAATGAGTGCCAAATTCGTAGGACGTTCACCTCAGGTGATCGCAGCTGCAGCAGGAATAAGCATTCCTGAAGGCACTAAAGTCCTTCTTGGACCACAGGGCGGAGTTGGTAAAGAATATCCATTATCATTTGAGAAACTTACTACAGTGCTTGCATTCTATGTAGTAAAAGACTGGCATGAAGCATGTGACCTGTCTATCAAGCTTCTGCAGAACGGTATCGGACATACCATGAGTCTGCACACTGAAGACAGAAATATGGTTCTTGAGTTCTCAGCTAAACCTGCTTCAAGGATCCTGGTAAACACAGGCGGAAGCATGGGCGGAACAGGCGCCAGCACAGGACTTGCTCCTTCATTCACACTGGGATGCGGAACATGGGGCGGAAGCTCAGTTTCAGAGAATGTTACTCCGATGCACCTTGTAAACATCAAGAGAGTCGCATACGGAATAGTGGAATGCAAGGGCATGGCTGATAATGACCCGACATTCAATCATGCAGCAGAACTGCAGGCTATAGGTGAGGGCGGACAGGCTGCACCGACACCGGCACCGGTAATCACACCGACACCGGTAGCAGCTGCACCGACACCGGCACCAGTAAATCAGTCAGGTTTCATATCCTACAGCCCGAGCTGTGGAGGATGCGGAACACCGTTCAGCGTTAATGATGTAGTAAATGCTCCATCACCACAGATGCTTCAGAACGGCGGACATACTGCGCCGGTTCCAAACACGACACCGACAGCTGCACCGGCTGCTGATGACGGCCCGGGAATCGACGTACAGCAGCTCAATGCGATGATCGAGTCCATGACTAAAGCTCTGAAGGGAGAATAAAATGGAACAGCAGTATGAAGACTTTATAAAAAAACTTGTAGGAACTGCCATGGAGCTCTCTAAGAATGCAGGTTCTGCTCCGGCAGATAACTGTCAGGCTCCTGGAAATATCCCTGTAGGAGTTTCCAACAGACATATCCACCTTTCACAGGCAGATATGGACGCACTGTTCGGGCCGGGATATGAGCTGACGAAGATCAAAGATCTCAAACAGCCGGGACAGTTCGCATGTAAAGAGACTCTGACACTTTGCGGACCTAAAGGCGCACTTGAAAAGGTACGCGTACTGGGACCGCTGAGAAAGCAGACTCAGGTAGAAGTACTGCTGGGAGATTCCTTTAAACTCGGCATAAAGCCTTCGACAAGAATGTCCGGGGATCTGGCCGGAACACCGGGAGCTACTCTGGTAGGCCCGAAAGGTTCTGTACAGCTGCCGGAAGGAGTCATCGTTGAACAGAGACACATACATATGTCTGCAGCAGAAGCTGAAAGTTATGGAGTCCATGACGGAGACATCGTATCCATCGAATTTGACGGACCGAGATGCGGAACCCTTGGAAATGTGGCCATAAGAGCCGGAAGCGGACACGCACTTGAATGTCATGTGGATACAGAAGAAGCTAATGCACTGGGTATAAACTCATCATCAATTTTCAAGTTAATAAAATAAATAACAATAATCTTCTAAGAAAGAATTAAACAGGAGGAAATCAAAAATGGCTAAGTATGACGCATTAGGAATGATCGAAACCAAAGGTCTGATTGGATCAATCGAAGCAGCAGATGCTATGGTAAAGGCTGCAAATGTTTACCTGATCGGTAAAGAATTTGTAGGCGGCGGACTCGTTACTGTAATGGTAAGAGGAGACGTTGGTGCTGTAAAGGCTGCTACTGATGCAGGTGCTGCAGCAGCTCAGAGAGTTGGAGAACTTCTGTCCGTACACGTAATCCCAAGACCGCACGTAGAAGTAGAAGACATTCTGCCAAATCCTAATAAATAGCAGACACTCACATAAGGACTGATGTCCTGGCCAAGTGAAAAATAGTCACCGTGCAGGAGAAAACAGATTTACACTCCTGCACGGTATGTTTGCATACATCACAGGAGAGGTGTGCTATGGGAAAAACTATATTAGTACTGACAGGAAGTGTCAGGAAAAACGGAAACAGTGAACAGCTGGCGGAAGCATTCATTGAAGGTGCTGTTTCATCAGGCAAGCAGATACTCAGATTTGATGCTGCCTTTAAGGATATCGGCGCCTGTGCAGGATGCGGAGGCTGTTTCTCAGCAGGGACGCCTTGTGTGAGCCCTGATGATTTCACTGAACTTGGATCCTATCTGCAGCAGGCGGATGCTGTTGCTATCTTTACACCTATATACTGGTTCTCATTCCCGGCTAAACTGAAAGCCGCCATTGACAAGATGTACTCATTCTGTGCATCGGGAACACCTATGAAGGTAAAGGAAAGCATATTCGTAGTCTGCGGTGAAGACACTAACATGAGCACTTTCGATCCGGTAGTTTCTGCATACGATAAAATGGCAGACTATCTGGGATGGGAGAACAAAGGGCACATCGTCGTGCCTGGTGTCAACGATCCAGGTGAAGCAGCTGTAAAACATCCGGAAGCTATAGAAGGCATGAGAAAGATCGGAACATATTATTGATCTTGTAAGGAGATAGAGCATGATAAGTAAAGTAACAGACTCGATTTTCTATATTGGTGCCAATGATCATGATGTGGATCTGTTTGAAGGACAGTACGTAGTCCCTAACGGGATGTGCTATAATTCATATTTCATTGCTGACGGTAAAACTGCAGTGTTTGACACGATAGCAGAAGGAAAGACAGAAGAATGGCTGGGTAATATACAGCAGGTTATTGATATGGTCTCAGCGCCGGTATCAAAGCCTCAGATAAATACAGCGGCAGATTTCTTCAATGCAGCGCCTAATCAGTTTGCTGCTGCGTCTTCAGGAAATCACCCTGATTATCTTATAGTCCAGCATATGGAGCCGGATCATTCAGCATCCATCCAGGCTTTTGTTGAAAAGTATCCGGATACTACAGTAGTAGCCAATAAAAAGACATTTGAGATAATGTATCAGTTCTTCCCGGAGATGACCATAAAGAACACTCTTGAGGTCGCCGAAGGAGATACACTTTCACTGGGAATGCATAATCTGACATTCATATTCGCGCCTATGGTCCACTGGCCAGAGGTCATGGTGACATATGAATCTACAGAAAAGGTGCTTTTCTCAGCGGATGGATTCGGAAAATTCGGCGCACTGGACAGGGAAGAGCCATGGCTTGATGAAGCCAGAAGATATTATATAGGAATAGTAGGAAAGTACGGCGACTTCGTTCAGGACCTTCTGGGCAAAGCCAGCGGAGTGGAAATACAGACCATCTGTCCGCTCCACGGACCGGTCCTGAAAGAGGACCTTGGCTATTATCTGGATCTGTATAATAAATGGTCCAGTTACACGCCGGAGGACAAAGGCGTAGTCATAGCGTATACTTCGGTATACGGTCATACTAAAGAAGCCGTATTCATGCTCAGAGATGAGCTGGTGGCAAAAGGCGTGCCTAATGTCGAAGTATACGACCTTGCCAGAGATGATCAGGCGAAGGCCGTGGATGCTGCTTTCAAGTATGAT
>CAMCER010000017.1 GCA_945873875.1 uncultured Clostridia bacterium | reverse complement strand
GTTCTCACTGAGTATCTGCAGACCGTATATGCCTGCGCATTCTCTTGAAGAGATGGCGGCGATATCAGTCCTGCCGCTTTTAGCGACTGTTTCCGCGGCAAGGGCAGTATTCTCGCATACGGTGATCTTTACATCGTTCTTTTCTGTCAGCTGACGGATGAACTCAGAACACTGGCCGATGGCCTGCTCATGGGAGATGATCTCTTTTATGTCTTCCGTTTTCGCACCCGGATTTGCCAGGAGCTTGTGAGTCACTTTCATCCTTACGACTCTGACGATATTGAAATTATGGCTCTTCATTAGGTCATAGACCCTGCCGACTGAACCATAAGAGCTGTTCTCTATAGGGAGAAGGCCGTATTTGCACATGCCTTTTTCCACAGCGTTGAAGACGCTTTCAAAGCTTGCAAAGAACATGATGGTAGGAAACTGGAACAGTTTCTCTGCTGCAGCCTGTGAAAAGGCTCCTGCGATGCCCTGGCAGGCAACTGCAGCTTTTTCCGGGAAAAGAGCAGGTGTGTTTTCAACTGCGGTCCTGATCTTTTCTTTCAGTTCAGAGTTGTGATCCATGTAGCTGTGCTGATAAGCGCGGCTCACGTCAAAGATGGTGTTATAGAGGATCCTGCCGTATTTGTCCAGAGGCTCGCCCAGCATATTCGTCACTTTGTGGAGTATCTGGTTTTCTCTTTCCTGATTGAAAACAGCCAGGTTGTTTTCCTTCTTGTATTTCGCCATGCTCAGAGAAAGGTCCATCCTTTTTCTGAAGAGGCTGCAGAGCTCCTCGTCCACGTTATCGATCTGATCTCGGATCTCTTCCATGTTCATTTTTTCTTCCATTGCATTTTCCGCAGGCCGGTGCATGTGTGCCGGCTGCACTCCTTTCGGGTTTGATATATCTTAAATGCAGATGGTTATCTGCACTTTGGATCCTTATCCTGACAGCTGCAGTCAAATCCCTGCTGAAGCAGAAGGTCAGAAAGACCTAAAGCCAGCGCGGCGTTTACTGCCGGTGCTGCTCTAAGTGCCACACAGGGGTCGTGACGGCCGCTTACTTTTATCTTTGCAGGAGCCATTTTCTCAAGGTCGACAGAATCCTGCTCAAGGGCGATGGACGGAGTCGGTTTGAAAGCGACTCTGACTATGAGAGGCATGCCGGTGGTGATGCCGCCAAGGATGCCTCCGTGATGGTTGGTCACGGTGCTGACTTTACCGTCTCTGATCACGAAGGGGTCGTTGTTTTCCGAGCCCTTCAGATATGCCGACGCGAAGCCTGTCCCGAATTCAACGCCTTTTACGGCAGGTATCCCGAACAGGATCGGCGAGAGTATGCTCTCCACGCCGTCATACATGGGTCCGCCTTTACCTGCAGGAAGACCTGTGACAGCGGCTTCGATGATGCCGCCTGCTGAATCTCCGGCTTCCTTCATCTCCAGCACCAGGGCTTTCATCTTTTCTCCGGAAACTTCGTCGTTTACGGGGAAAGGGCTCTGGGCCAGTTTTTTCAGCTTGCTGCCGGTGACCTGTGCAGGGTCAAAAGGCGTATCATATACATCTCCTGCAGAGAAAATATGGGCGCCGATACTGATGCCGTTTTTCTCCAGTAGCTGCATGGCTATGCCGCCTGCCGTGCATAAAGGCGCAGTCAGTCTTGCAGAAAAAGGTCCGCCGCCGGCCATACAGGGTCCGGTGTTAGTTCCGTTTTTACGATATTTCATATATGCGGAGAAGTCCGCGTGTCCCGGTCTGGGGACAGTCTTCATCTGATCATAATCCCCGGAGCGGACGTCCGTATTTTCTATTTTTATGGTAAGAGGCGTTCCGTCGGTTTTCCATGTTCCTTCAGTGAGACCGGAAGTGAATACCGGGATATCCGGTTCACGGCGTCCCGTTGCCAAGGGCGATCTTCCGGGAGCGCGCAGTTCCATAAACCGGAAAAGCGCATCTTTATCTATTTCAAATCCGGCGGGAAGTCCTGTAAGGGTCACGCCTACGAAGGGCTCGTGTGATCCGCCGCAGATTTCCACGTGAAGGGCGTTTCCGAATCCGGAACGCACAGAGTTTCTGTTTCCGTTAGTTTCAGGAGCCATACGGCACCATCCTTTCTGAGGTTATTCAGGTCATATCTCTTCAGCTATCCCGCCCAGTTTCCTGAAATCATCGAAGAAGTCCGGGTAGGATTTTTTTACGGCTTCAGCGCCGCGTATGATCACCGGCTCACGGCAGATGGTGGCAGCGATGGCTGCAGCCATGACGATGCGGTGGTCGTTGGAGCCGTCAACAGTTCCGCCTTTTAAGACGGAAGGACGTATTACCAGATTATCTTCGTTTTCTATGATCCTGCCGCCCAGTGAGCGTATGAGAGCTGTGGTGGTCTTGAGACGGTCGCTTTCCTTGAGCCTGAGTCTTCCGGCTCTGACTATGCGCGTCTCTCTCGGAACTGCCGTCGCAAGGACAGCGGCTACGGGTACCAGATCCGGGGTATCTGACACGTCGATCATGACGGGGCCGCCTTTGTCGTAGGGTGAACCCAGGTTGGAGTAAAAGCCGATGATGTCCAGAATGGCTTTGTCGCCCTGAGCGGAATGTGAGTCGATACCGTGGCAGATTATCCTCGAGCCTAAAGCGTTGGCTGCGAACCAGAAGGCTGTGTTGGACCAGTCGCCTTCCACATGAACTTCCTCAGGGAATGTGTATTTCTGCCCTCCTTTTATGACAAAGGTAAGGGGTCTTTTCTTAGTTGCGTGTTTTTTATCTATCTCTATCCCGAAATCCTTCAGGACCTGCACGGTCATGTCGATATAGCCTGCAGACTCCAGTCGTGTCGGTACTTCTATGAAACTGTCGTCCTCAAGAAGGGACAGGGCAAAGAGCAGTCCTGTTATGTACTGTGAGCTGATATTTCCGGGTATGGTGTAGACACCTGCAGTAAGGGAACCTGTGACCTTCAGCTCTCTGTCGCCTTTCTCGAAGGTACAGCCGTGTTTTTCCATCTCTTCATCCAGAGGGAAAAGCGGTCTTTTGAAAAGCCTTTCTGTCCCTTTGAAGACGGCGCTGTTTTTCAGTACCATTGCAACGGGCAGCAGAAAACGCAGGGTCGAACCGCTTTCTTCGCATTCGAAGACAGGTTCGTCTTCTGCCAGGGCCCTGAGGCATTTTTCTGTAGTGATGATGTCCACCGATCTGGTGGGGATGGAGATCTTTCTGATGGCCTCATCGATATCCTCAGCGGAAGTGCGGCCGCTTTCAGCAGCGGTAAGCACAGATGCCAGAAGCAGTCTGTGACCATGGGATTTCGATGCTATAGCTTCGATATCTCCGGACAGATAACCCGGGGTGATTTTTACATCCATTTATTCGTTCCTCTCTTTCATGAAACTGCGGTGCCTTTTTTCTTGGATGCCGGGAAAGTGATAGCCGGCACCGCTGTATGTTTATGCCGAAGCATTGGTCTTTTAAAGACCGTTTTCTATGAAGTCTGTCAGCTGAGAGATATGTACCTCTTCAAGGAAGCACTTTCCGATCTCAGCGGGTATCACAAGTGTGATATTGCTGCCGCGTCTTTTTTTATCAGAGAGAGCAGCCTCTGCCAGTTCTTCTGCGCTCCAGGGACAACTAAGGTCAAATCCCAGAGCAGTGAGCAGAGAGATTATCGCGTCGGCCGTCTCTTTTTCACAGAGTCCCGCGCTGCATGCGGCCTTCGTGATCAGAGCCGTACCTTTGGCTACTGCAAGCCCGTGGGACAGCTCAAAGCCTGAAAGTTTTTCTGCTGCGTGGCCCAGAGTGTGGCCGAGGTTCAGGAGTTTTCTTTCTCCCGACTCTTTTTCGTCGCGCTGGACGATATCCCTTTTCACGGAGGCGGACATAAAGGCTATGGTCTCAGACATCTCTGTGAAAGAAGGATCTTTTTCCTTTGTCCCGGAAAGATATCCTTTAAGATCATCTGCCCGGTCTCTTATATATGAAAACAGCGACGGGTCTGCTATAATGCCGCTTTTAACGGCTTCAGCCAGACCTTCCATAAGCTGTGTCCTTTCAAGTGTCATTGCGGTATCTGTATCATAGAGTACCAGTGAAGGCTGCCAGAACGCACCGGCAAGGTTCTTGCCTGCGGAAAGGTCAACAGCGGTTTTTCCGCCGACTGACGAATCCACTGCGGCCAGAAGGCTGGTAGGAAGCTGGACGAACCGGATGCCTCTCATATAGAGAGCTGCGGCAAGGCCTGCCATATCACCGCAAACGCCGCCGCCAAGAGCGACTGCTGCGTCTTTTCTGGTAAGGCCAGCGTCTGATGCCATATATTCCAGCATGCCTTCCACAGTATTCAGTGTTTTAGAGCGTTCCCCGTGAGGGAAAACATATTCAGAGACCCTGAAGCCGGCTTCTTTCAGGCCGCGCATCAGAGGCTGGTCCTCTTTTCCATAAAGCGCTGCGACTGTATCGTCTGTGATCACGACAAGAGCCTCCGCGTCGGGAAGGGCCCGGCGGATGAGCCTGCCTGCGTCAGAGAGCAGGCCTGATCCCATGATCACATCGTATTCAGTTGAGGCTTTTACTGTAAAAGATCTCATTTTAAGTTTTCTGTTATCAGAAGACTTCTCCGTCGATAAGGGCCTTCTGTATCCTTCCGTTTTTCAGTATCTCGTGGAGGGTATCCTCATCACCCTCTTTTATGGCTTTGCTGAAAGAGCTGAGTCTTTCTGCGATGCCGTCTATCTCTGAGACCAGAGCTTCTCTGTTGTCCAGGAAAAGCTCGGTCCACATGTCTTCGTTGAGCTTGGCTACTCTGGTCAGATCCTTATAGCTGCCTGCAGAAAAGCCTTCGTGCTTCGCGGCCGTAGGGCTCTGGATATATGCGCTTGACACTACGTGTGCCAGCTGAGATGTGAAGGCGATCATCTTATCGTGTTCCTCAGGTGTGGTTATCTGTATGTTGGTAAAGCCGATCTGCCTGCACAGGTTCATGATCTTTTCCACTGTCTCTATGGCAGTGCCCTTTGCCGGCACCATTACCATGGAAGCGTTGTCAAAGAGGGCGTTCTTAGAATGAGCGAATCCGGAATGCTCCAGACCAGCCATGGGATGTCCGCCCATGAAAACGAATCCGTTTTCTTTAGCCACAGGAAAGAGCTGGCTGCATACCACGCCTTTGACGCCGCAGCAGTCCAGGACCACTGCTCCCTTCTTGAAAACACCGCTGTGCTCCTTTACGTAATCCACAGTATCCTGAGGGTAGAGGGCAACGATAATCAGATCGCATTCTGCGAGAGCCTCGTCTGTGAGAGGCTCGTTTATGGCGTCGACAAGTATGGCTTTGCGTACCACGGTCTCGTCTTTGTCTTCACCGTATATGTAGTGGTGGGTCTGGTTCTTTAAGGCTTTGGCCATGGAGCCGCCGATAAGGCCCAGCCCGATAACTGCTATTTTCATTTGTTCATTCATTTCGTTATTCATATATGTCCTGCCTTTACATGGTCTATTCCGGGCGCCTGTAGGCGTTAGGAAGTATGGCTCTTACTTTTCTGGCTACCTCGTCGAATTTTTCCGGAGTCAGAGACTGAGCTCCGTCACAGAGTGCATGAGGCGGGTCGTTGTGGACCTCGATCATCAGGCCGTCAGCTCCGGCAGCTGCAGCCGCCAGCGCCATAGGCTCTACCAGATCGGCGATGCCTGTGGCATGAGACGGGTCAACGATGACCGGCAGATGAGTCTTGCTCTTGAGGAGAGGCACTGCAGCCAGATCAAGAGTATTTCTGGTAGCTGTTTCAAAAGTACGTATGCCTCTCTCGCAGAGGATGATGTTCTCGTTTCCTCCGGACATTATGTATTCTGCGCTCATGAGGAACTCCTGCAGTGTGTTTGAAAGTCCGCGCTTGAGAAGGATGGGCTTTCTGCATGTGCCCAGCTCTTTCAGAAGCTCGAAGTTCTGCATGTTCCTGGCGCCTACCTGTATCACGTCAACATCTTCAAAGAGGGGAAGATGTGAGATATCCATTACTTCTGTAACGATAGGAAGTCCCGATGCCTTTTTGGCTTCCATCAGCAGCTTTATGCCTTCTGATCTGAGACCCTGGAATGCGTATGGGGAAGTCCTTGGTTTGAAGGCGCCGCCTCTGAAAAGACCTGCGCCGGAGCCTTTGACGGCCATGGCTATTTCTATGACCTGCTCGCGGGATTCTACTGAGCAGGGTCCTGCGATTATCTGGAAATTGCCGCCGCCGATCTTCGTCCCGTTCACATCCACCACAGTGTCTTCCGGATGGAACTGGCGGTTGGCGCTTTTATACGGTTCCTGGATACGCTTTACCATATCGACTATGTCAAGGGCGCGGATAAGATCTATGTCCACCTGGCTGGTGTCGCCGATGAGGCCCAGGATGGTGGTGTTCTCGCCCTGGCTGAAGTTGATGTCAAGATCCATGGATCTGAGCCATGCGATCAGGTTATCCAGCTGTGTTTTTTCCGGGTCTTTTTTCAGTACGATTATCATTCTTATGATTCCTTTCTCTTTCAGCCCTGCCGCATCCTGTCTGCAGCCTCCGCCCGGTTTTTCCCGGGCTTCATAAAAAAACCGCAGACATCGTTCTGCCTGCGGAGTCTGAGTCTTTTTCGTGAAAAACCTTTGATGCCTTGATATCAGCTCTCTGCAGCAGAACACGCCTTACCTCTCCAGATAAAGCCAAAATAAAAGTAAAAATATGCTGCTGCTTTTTTGCTGAGTTTACAGGCCATTATTTTATCCTTCCAGTTGTTCCTTTATGAGTAAAATATACTTCAAACACGAACAAAGAAATTCTACCACTTTGAAAAAAACAAGTAAAGTATTTTTTGCAGTGCTGGGAAAAAATGTTACCCTCAGGCAACTATCTGTCTGCCGGGAATATCTGTATGAGGCAGTCTTTCACCTGAGGCAGCTTTTCTGTCACGTCTTTTTTCAGGGCGGCACGTATATCTGCGCACTCTGAGACAGAAAGTCCGGAGTCTGCAGTGACGTCTGCCTCGATAAAGACCCTGTTTCCGAAGAGGCGGCTGCGAACAGCGCGGACTTCCTTTATCTGAGGGATCTTTTCTGCGGCCAGACGCACAGACTCTTCAAGATCTTCTCCCGCCGACCGGTCAGTCAGTTTTCCTGCCGCGTTTCTGAATATGCCCCAGGCGACTTTTAAGACGAAGAGGCATATGCATATGCCTGCCAGAGGATCCAGTATGGCAAGACCCATGCGCGCACCCAGGATGCCTGCCAGAGCCCCCAGCGAAGAGAGGGCGTCAGCTCTGCTGTGCCAGGCGGTGGCCATAAGGGCGCCTGATGAAAGCGCTTTTCCCGCGGAACGGGTGTACCAGTACATGATCTCTTTTATGATGATGCAGGCGATGGCGACTATGAGAGCGAGAAGACCCGGGCTCGCCTTGGTCTTATACTCTCCGGAAATGATGGTCTCGCCTGCTTCGATGCCTATAGTCGCTCCTGTGATGAAAAGGATGACGGCAAGGATCAGGGCAGCGACTGCTTCCATTCGCTCATACCCGAAGTGGTGTGTCTTATCCGGCTTTTTCGCAGACAGCTTCACGCCTGCCATGACGATGATGGTATCGAGAACATCGGAGGCTGAATGGATGGCATCTGAAATGAGAGCCGTTGAATGGCTGGCTATGCCGGCAAACAGCTTGCCGATGAAAACTATTATGTTCACGACCAGATTCACAACAGAGACTCTCACGCCTCTGGTCTGGTCTTTTGTCAATTCTTTACTGCTCATGGGGGCATTATACCACATGTTGCCCGTAAAAAGCAGGCATGATATAATTATGCATACGTCAGATGACAAAAGGAGTAAAGGGATCTTACAGTTTTTCTGTTCTTGCTGCACGGATCCTGAAACTGAAAGGGTACAGATATGAATACACAATGGTTGATGGCAGTTCTGGTTTTCGTAGTGATGTTCGGCGCTATTGCTGCGGGCATAATGCACTGGATCAACAGCGCGCAGTTCTTCCAGACCAGAAGGATAATGAAGCACGGAGTCGAGACTACAGCGGAGATCACAGATATAAAAGAAAATCCGTTCCATGCTACCAAGATCGCATACCTTATGAATATCAAATATGATACACCCAAAGGCAAGGTGAAAAGGTACTATAAGAGGATAATCGTAAAAGACAGGATCGTTCCCTACAGAGACCGTTACGGTAAATATTTCTATAAAGGACAGCAGCTGCCGATAATGTATCTTCCGGAAAGACCGGATAAATTCATTGTACTCCACCCTGTAGAAGTGGAAGAGAAAAAGAAGATGAACCAGATGTTCGTCGCAGTGGTCCTCCTGGTGGGAGTTCTTCCTTTCGTAGTGTACGGCTTTAAGTCTATGCTCGGCTGAGGCCGCAGGTGAGATAAATCGGCCGGCAGGAAAAATGCGCGGACCGGAGAAGACACGCAGGGTAAGGCGATCAGAGGAGTATAAGCGAAATGGCGGAACATTCCAGAAAGAAGAAAAAACAGAAAAAGAAGAAAAGCAGAACAGTGGCCCTCGTGGCCATTCTTCTTGTAGTGGCCTGCGCCTGCCTTACGTGGATCCACTTCAGCAGACCGGATCCCGCGGATGTAAGCGTGCCGAACTGGATCGAGCAGGACTTCATCGATAAGGACGGCCATTCCCGCACAGGCTGGGCTCTGGACGGAGTAAAGGACATAGTGGTGCACTATGTGGCAAATCCGGGGAGCAGCGCCGCAGATAACAGGAGCTATTTCAATTCTCCCAGTTCAACTACCAGCGCTCATTTCATAGTGGGCCTGCAGGGGGAGATAATACAGTGCGTGCCCATGGATGAGCAGTCTTCAGCTTCAAACCAGAGAAATCCGGACACCATATCCATAGAAGTGTGTCACCCGGATTCCACGGGAGAGTTCAGTATACCCACATATAACGCGCTGGTGAAGCTGCTGGTGTGGCTGTGTCAGGAGTTCAGGCTGGACGAGGACAATATCATAAGACACTATGATATCACCGGGAAGAACTGTCCGAAATTCTATGTCGAGCATCCGGACGAGTGGGAGATGCTGAAAAACTACGTAAGAGAAAGGCTTTAAAAAGATAAGGCGACAAAATAAAAACAATACCCCTTTTACCGGAGATGTCTCTGATAAAAGGGGTCTTTCTTTTCTTTATACTATCCGCCTGGGGGATCAGATGTTTGAAACTATCAGATCGCCTGCTTCCTTTGTCCCGATCTTTTTGCAGG
>CAMCER010000016.1 GCA_945873875.1 uncultured Clostridia bacterium | reverse complement strand
GGAGAAGATCGGCATAACATACTGATAACACCATATCCGGCACAGATAAAAAACATGCCCTGCGCACTTTGACTGCGCAGGGCATTTCTTATCATTTTCAGTTTCCGGAAATTCTCTTACCACATGTACCTGGCCATAAGGGGCTTCATGCCCTTGTGCTCCGGTGCATACGGCGTGGATAAAAGCACGGCGCCCGGATGGGTGTTTACTTCTATCAGGACCGGGCCCTTTTCGCTTATGGCGATATCCCAGCCCATGTATCCTTCAACTTCCTTTTCTCTGATGATGTCTTCCACCATCTCCACAGACTCTCTGAAATACGGTATCTGAAAGCCTCTGAATACTGTCCCTGTAACAGGATGCGCGTTGAACACGTTGCCTTCCATGTCTGCAGCATCAGTGCAGATCTTTCCTGTCTCAAGATCCACCGCAACAGCCATGCCGCCGCTGTGGAAATTATCAACTATCGAGTTGCCTCCTCCGATGCGGAGAGCCGCATATGCTATATCTGTATGCCTGCCGTCCGCTGTTACGGCCTTTTCCTTTGAAGACATGGTAACTATCCTTATGGTATTCACAGACGCAGGAGTCAGTTCATTCATCACCGGATGCTGCTTCACGAATTCCTCTACGACTCCGTCAGGAAGTGAACAGATATGCTCATAAGCTTCCTTCATTTTTCCCGGACCCATCTCTACAGACTCAGCGCCCTTTCCTCTGGATCCGAAAGCCGGCTTGTAAATAGCCCGTTCCACTCCCTCGAATTTACTGCAGAATTCCTCATAGGTGATGTTGGTATTCATGCACCATGCCCTGTTCAGATAATCTGAGAAAAAGTTATTGGTCCATTCTTTGTCCAGGACCATATTGGAAAACCTGCGGTTGTCATATCTGAGCTGTATCTTTCTGGAATAAGCCATGAGAAAGACGTCTTTCTGCTGCTGAGGAGTCAGCTCGTAGAACCTGTATATGAAAAACTCCTTCAGGACACATCCCGTGCGCCTTCTGGCCTCGGTATACTTCTGAAAAGCCTCGTCTCTGGTCCAGCCGGTCTTATCCATTATCTTTTTCACGATGCCCTTCTGACGCTGGAAAGCCCTTTCATTGCGGAAAAGACGTATCTCCTCATCAGTAAGATCGTAGATGTGATTATCCACATAACCATCATACTTTATCTTGAAACGCAGGCGGGCTCTGTCCACATTGGCTTCAGCTTTTTCCCGGCTCCAGCCCTTTGCCTCCATAGCAGCCTTTACGGCTTTCTCCCTGGCTTCTTTCTCCTGGTTCCTGGCCTTAAGCATCTCATCGTATCTTTCTTTCTGCTCCTCAGGCGTGAGATAATACATCTTCATCCTGCGGTAATCAAGATACAGAAGGCCCAATCTTTCCCGGGCATCATCGATGTGTCTGGCGGCTTCCTTCGGACTCCATCCTGTAGCCTCGACAGTAGCCTCGATACACTGCTTTCTTGCCCTTTTTATCTGACTGCGCCTATCTCTCCATCTCTGAAACCTGTTAGCCATGTTTCTCCTCTTTTCCCTTTACCCGAAAAAATATCGTGTCCTGATGCCGGATCAGTACCGGTTTGATCATCAGCTTTTCAGCCTTTTTTCCTCCTGATATCCGCTGCGTTGGCGTGGCCCGCAAGGCCCTCGCCGTTTGCCAGATTGAATACTGTCGGTATAAGCTGCTTCATGGCATTCTCATCCGACCTCTGATAAGTGCAGACTTTCAGGAACGTTCCTGCCCACACTCCGCCGGTATATCTGGCAGCTCCCAGAGTCGGAAGCGTATGATTGGTGCCTGAAGCATAATCCCCGAAGACTTCGGCCGTATTCTGTCCTATGAAAAGCGATCCGTAATTTCTCAGGCCGGAGACCACCTTTCCCTCATCGCTTTCCGCAACGCATACTTCGAGATGCTCCGGAGCATAGCTGTTAGCATAATCCACAGCCTCATCCAGATCATCTGCCAGGATCACTTCGCCGTAATCCTTCCATGACCTTGATGCGATTTCCGCTGTAGGCAGTGTTTTCAGCTGTTCTTCCACTGCCGCTATAGTCTCGCGGGCCATCTTTTCGTTGCATGCTACAAGTATTCCTTTAGCCACAGGGTCGTGCTCCGACTGTGCCAGTATGTCTGCCGCCGCTATCTGCGGGTCTGCAGTCTCATCTGCTATTATCAGCACTTCACTCGGTCCCGCGACAAAATCGATGCCGACCTGGCCGTAGCACTGACGTTTTGCCTCTGTAACGAAACTGTTTCCCGGTCCCACTATCATGGATACCGGAGATATCTCTTCTGTCCCGTAGGAGAAGGCCGCGATGGCCTGAGCTCCGCCTATGGCGTATATCTCGTCCACTCCGGCTATGTCCATTGCCGCAAGTGTCTTCGGATGTATCTTTCCTGTTCCCTTCATCGTCGGCGAACATGCAGCAACTCTCTTTACTCCCGCCACTTTAGCCGGGATCCCCAGCATCAGCGCCGTGGAATAAAGCGGATATCCGCCTCCCGGAACGTAGCAGCACACAGAATCCACCGGGATCACGCTGTGTCCCAGCTCAAGTCCCGGCACCGGCTCAAATCCGCTGAGAGTGTTCACCGCGTCTTTCTGAGCCTGTGCAAAGGCTTTTATATTGGCTGCCGCCTTTTTCATATCTTCCAGGATCTCAGGCTCCACCTCTTCATAGGCCGCCTTTATCTCCTCTTCAGATATGCGGAGCTTTTCACGGCTGCACTGATCGAACTTCTCATTGAACTCATGCAGCGCGCTGTCTCCTTCGTTTATCACCTTGTCGATTATGTCCGCAACAGTCGCGGAGAGCCGGGCTTTGTCCTCCCGGGTTCGCTCCTTTGCCGCTTTGATGGTCTTCATTTATCTTCTCTCTATTCCATAACTGCGCCTTTGCAGGATGCAGCTACATTTCTCTGGTATCTGGCCAGCCATCCGGTCTTTATCTTCGGTTCCGGAATGGTGTGGTTCTTTCTTCTCTCTTCGAACTCTTCATCGCTGACTTTCGCGTTGATCTTAGCTCCCGGTATGTCTATCTCTATGATATCACCTTCCTGGAGAAGTCCGATGTTTCCGCCGCTTGCAGCTTCCGGACAAACGTGTCCGATGGAAGCTCCTCTGCTGGCTCCGCTGAATCTGCCGTCAGTGATGAGGGCTACGGTCTTGTCCAGCTTCATTCCTGCCAGAGCACTGGTAGGATTCAGCATCTCTCTCATTCCCGGGCCGCCTTTAGGTCCTTCGTATCTGATAACGACTACATCACCGTCTTTTATCTGTCCGTCGTAGATGGAAGCGATGGCGTCCTCTTCGCTGTCGAAGACTCTGGCAGGGCCTGAATGTGTGAGCATCTCAGGTGCTACAGCGCTTCTCTTTACTACGCATCCGTCCTGTGCGATGTTTCCCCACATGATGGCGATGCCGCCGGTCTCGCTGTACGGATCGTCCACCGGTCTGATAAGGTTATAGTCCTTTACCTCGTGGCCTTCGATGTTCTCGCCCACAGTCTTGCCTGTTGCAGTGATCAGGCTCTTGTCTATGAGGTCCTTCTTTGAGAGTTCATTTAAGACCGCCTGTACTCCGCCCGCCCTGTTCAGGTCGTGCATGTGTGTGCCGCCTGCAGGCGCCAGGTGGCAGAGGTTAGGAGTCTTCGCGCTGAACTCGTTGAATATCTCAAGGTTCAGATCAACGCCTGCCTCGTTGGCTATAGCCAGAAGGTGCAGCACGCTGTTTGAGGAGCAGCCCAGAGCCATGTCGCATGTGAGGGCGTTCTTCAGTGACTTCTCGTTTATTATATCTCTTGCTGTTATGTTCTTCTCAACAAGGTTCATGATAGCCATTCCTGAATGCTTGGCTATCCTGATCCTGCCGCTGTCTACTGCAGGAACTGTGCCGTTTCCCGGAAGGGCGATGCCTACGGCCTCTGACAGGCAGTTCATGCTGTTGGCTGTGTACATTCCTGAGCAGGATCCGCATCCCGGACAGACGTTTTCTTCAAACTCTGTAAGCTCAGCATCATTTATGATGTCTGCCTTTCTGGCGCCGACTGCCTCGAACATTGCTGAAAGACTTCTTTCCTGTCCGCCCACAAGTCCTGACATCATGGGGCCGCCTGAACATACTACTGCAGGGATATCCATCCTTACGGCAGCCATTATCATGCCCGGAACGATCTTGTCGCAGTTAGGGATGAGCACCAGCCCGTCAAAGCAGTGAGCCATAGTCATGGTCTCAACGCTGTCTGCGATAAGTTCACGGCTTGCCAGGGAATACTTCATTCCGATATGTCCCATGGCGATGCCGTCGCACACTCCGATGGAAGGAACTTCTATAGGTGTTCCTCCTGCCATTCTTACTCCGGCCTTGACAGCTTCTGCGACTTTATCCAGGTGCATGTGGCCCGGAACGATCTCGCTTTTAGCGGAAACTACGCCTATAAGGGGCCTGTCAAGTTCTTCTTTAGTGTATCCCATGGCATAGAAAAGACTTCTCATTGGAGCCTTTTCCAGGCCTTCAGTTACATTTTTACTTCTCAGTGTCATGTTCTCCTCCATTTAATAAACCGCCGCCTTCATGATCAGTCTTTTTCCGGCCCTGCCGGACAAAGGCGGTATATTATGAAAAAGTGCACGCTCCGCCGGGAACATGCACTTTGCTCATAGCATCATCAGCAGGTCTTTCTGTTCTGCAAAGGCACGCTTTCAGGCGTCCTGCAGATCAACATATTCTCCTGCGGGGAAAAAGCTATTTCTTCAGCCAGCTCATCATGCTTCTCAGATCCTGACCGACTTTGCAGAGAGGATGTTCGCATTCTTTCTTTCTGGTTGTGAAGAACTTAGTTCCCTTGCCGGCTTTCATCTCACGAACGAATTCGCTGGCGAAAGTTCCGTCCTGAATATCAGCGAGTACTTCCTTCATAGTCTCTCTTGTTTCCTTTGTTATGATCTTCTTTCCAACATAGTAGTCGCCGTATTCAGCAGTGTTGGAAATGGATTTTCTCATAAGCTCGAAGCCACCTGTGTTGATCAGGTCAACGATCAGCTTCATCTCATGGATACATTCGAAGTAAGCCATCTCAGGCTCATAACCTGCTTCTACCAGTGTGTCGAATCCGGCCTTCATCAGCTCTGTTACGCCGCCGCAAAGTACTGCCTGCTCACCGAAGAGGTCAGTTTCAGTTTCTTCTCTGTATGTCGTCTCCAGGATTCCTGCGCGTCCTGCGCCGATGCCGCTTGCGTATGCAAGTGCGATATCCTTGGCTTTTCCTGTGTAGTCCTGCTCAACAGCGACGAGGCTCGGTACGCCTTTGCCTTCCAGGTACTGGCTTCTTACTGTGTGGCCAGGTCCCTTAGGCGCGATCATTACTACGTCCAGATATTCTGCAGGTTTTACCAGCCCGTAGTGGATGTTGAATCCATGTGCGAATGCAAGGCAGTTGCCTTCCTTCATGTGCGGTGCTACCTGTGTATTGTAAACGTCTGCGGAAAGTTCGTCAGGAACGAGCATCATTACCATGTCGCCGCGTTCTGCTGCTTCTTCTACAGGAACTACTTCCAGTCCTGCGTCCTTTGCAGACTGTGCGCTCTTTGAATCAGGTCTGAGACCTACTACTACGTTTACTCCGCTCTCTTTAAGGTTGTTTGCGTGAGCGTGTCCCTGGCTTCCGAATCCGATGATAGCGATGGTTTTTCCATCCAGTACTCCGAGGTTACAGTCTTTGTCGTATAAATGCTTCATCTCTTTTCTCCTTTTCTCTATAACTTTTTAAAAAGTATTTCTTTATTATCTATCCATCTGCTGAACATCTTTTCATATCTCGTATATTATCCATAGAAGTCCGGAAGTCAGCACATGCAGATATTATACACCTATTTGACAACAATGTCATTAATTTACTTTATTAATAGATACCTGCTTTTTCTTTGAAATCCTGCCCTTTATCAGGCCTTGCAGTCTCCATCGTCACCCATAAGGTCTCTGCCGATTCCCGTGATACCTGTGCGGCACACTTCTGAGATGTCATAGCAGCTCATCATTTCCATGAAAGCGTCTATCTTTCCGGGGGCTCCGGTCATCTCGATGATCAGGCTCTGCTTGGAAAGGTCGACGATGCGCCCTCTGTAAATGTCCACTATCTCTCTGATGGCTGTCCTTGCGGTTTTGTCGGCCTTGAGTTTGATGAGCAAAAGCTCTCTGTAAATACTGTTATCCTTTTCCAGGGTGAAGATGTCTCTTACTACCTCCAGCTTTTCAGTCTGGGTCAGTATCTGATGAAGAGCGTTCTCTGTGCCGGTGAACACGATGGTGATCCTGGAAAGGGTCGGGTCGTTGGTCGCAGACACTGTAAGTGAATCGATGTTGAATCCCCTTCTTCCGAAAAGGCTCACGACTCTGGAAAGAACATTGGATTCGTTATCTACCAGTATACTGATGACTTCTTTCGTATAATTCTTCTCTGCCACGGTCTTTCCTCCTATCCTATTATCATATCCTCGATGGTACCGCCGCCGGGTATCATCGGAAGAACTCTCTCTTCAGCTGCGATGGAGCATGCTATCCAGCTCGGGCCGTCTACCTTCAGTGCCTCTTTGAAAGCCTTCTCGAACTCTTCAGGAGTAGTTGCCTTGAAACCCTTCGCTCCGAAGCCTTCTGCCACTTTGACAAAATCAGTCTGTCTGTCGGGTGTCGTGGCCGAGAACCTTCTTCCGTAGAATGCGGTCTGCCACTGGTATACCATTCCTAGCACCCTGTTATCAAAGATGACAGTGATGATCGGCAGTTTCTGGCTGACTGCGGTGCAGGCCTCGTTCATGTTCATGTGGAACGATCCGTCACCGGTGAAGTGGATGACTCTTCTGTCAGGGCATCCGATCTGTGCTCCGATGGCTGCTCCGTATCCGTATCCCATAGTGCCCAGGCCGCCGCTGGTAATGAAGTGCTGTGTGTTGCAGTGCTTCAGATACTGTGCCGCCCACATCTGGTGTTGACCTACGTCAGTTACATAGATGGTCTTGTTGTCTGTCTTATCGCAGGCGATATCGATGATCTCTTTCGGATGGAGCTGCGCGTCCTGACACTGGACATCGCCTCTCTTTTTCTTCCACTCTGTCGCCTGTGCCACCCACTCGCTCCTGTCCTTTTTCTTTATCATCGGAGTGATGGTGTTTATGAATTCCTTAATATCAGTTATTACAGCCTTATCGACGATAACGTTTTTATCCACTTCGCTCCTGTCGATGTCCACCTGTATCTTCTTGGCTCTCTTTCCCCACTTTTCAGGATTCAGCGCTACTCTGTCACTGAATCTGGTTCCCAGAGCGATGATCAGGTCAGCTCTGTCGATGGCTCTGTTTGCCGCGATGCTGCCGTGCATCCCTATGAGTCCCAGATTACGGGGATCCTCGCTGCCTACGCATCCTGCCGCCATAAGAGTATATGCGGAAGGTGCGTCGATAAGGTCAAGAAACGCGTTGAGCTCTTCCTCTGCTCTGGATGCAACTACGCCTCCGCCGTAATATACTACCGGGCGTTCGGCTTTGTTTATCATCCTGGCCACTTCTTCGATCTTCTTCTTGGTAGCCTTGGGGTATTTGTCAAGCGGAAGCGGTTTTGCCGGTTTATACTCCATCTCAGCTGCTGTAACGTCCTTGGTTATATCTATGAGGACCGGGCCTTTCCTCCCGCTGTTGGCGATCTTGAAGGCTTTTCTCAAAGCCCCCGGAAGATCCTTTATGTCATTTATGAAGAAGTTGTGCTTGGTAATAGGAAGTGTTACGCCTGTGATGTAGATCTCCTGGAAGGCGTCTCTTCCAATGAGAGCATCCGGCACGTTGGCCGTGATGGCTATCATAGGAATACTGTCCATAAAAGCTGTAGCTATACCTGTTACCAGATTGGTAGCTCCCGGGCCGCTGGTGGCGAATACCACGCCGGTCTTTCCCGTCGCCCTGTAATATCCGTCAGCAGCGTGTGCCGCGCCCTGCTCGTGGGCAGTCAGGATATGCCTTATCCTGTCTCTGTACTCGTAAAGGGCGTCGTAGATATTCAGCGCCGTTCCGCCCGGATACCCGAAAACAGTATCCACACCGTGTTCAAGCAATACTTCCGCAACGATCTGCGAACCTGTAAGTTTCATGTCTTTCCTCCATAGAACTATCGTATTTTATGTCTTTATGTATATATCAAAACGTGCGCCGAAAAACAGCGCACGTCCATTATATAACGTATTATGGTCTTGTCAACAGAAAATTTTCGAAATTTGTTATCCGTAAACAACTAATATTGATTTTTGATGTTCACAGGCAACAAATTCAAGAATATTTTTTTCTTTTTTGCTTTATTTCTGCTTTTCAGACGGTCATGCCGACTTCAAAAGCGCACTCCGCTCTTAAATGTGCTTTACGATCCTGGCAGGATTTCCCGCTGCCACCGCCCGGGCCGGAACATCTTTCGTGACTACTGACCCTGCTCCGATGATGGCGCCGTCTCCTATGCTCACACCCGGAAGCACCGTCACGTTTGCTCCCAGCCAGACTTTCTTTCCTATATGTACCGGCGAAGGGATCATACCCTGTCTTTTCTCAGGATCCTGCAGATGATTAAGAGTCGCGATGACTGCGTTGTGCCCGATCAGTGAGCCTTCCCCGATGTATATGCCGCCCTGGTCCTGGAACTTGCATCCCGCGTTTATAAACACGTTCTCCTCCAGATGGATGTTCTTTCCGCAGTCCGTGTAAAACGGCGGGAACATCCCGAACATGGGCAGGTCATCTCTGCCTGTCAGCTTCTTCATCAGCGCATGCAGTTCTTCCGGCGTGTGATATGCGTTGTTCATTTCTGCAGTAATCCGGAGAGCTTCCTGCGAAAGGCCGTGCATGAAAAGATGCGCCTCCGATCCGCCCTCTATCTCTTTTCCGGAATCCATTGTTGCAATAAATTCATCAAGTGTCATTTTTTCTCCTGTCTCTTTCCTCTGTCAGTCTACCCAGCTCTGTTCCTCGAAAGCTTCGAGAGCTTCCCCGAGAGTTCCCACGATAACGGCATCACCCACCGGCACGTCTCCGATGGCCATGGCTTCATCGCCTGTCAGATGTCCGTAATCAGTGAAGATGATGTGGTTCTCCACCTGCCTGTAACAGACGAAGCACCTCTCCTCCCAGCCGTACTTCCTTATGTCATTTTTTATCTCTTCTATTATATCGCCTGATTCGATATATGGCTTTTCAAAAATATCACTCATTTATGTTACATAGATATATGTATCCAATTTAGTATGACCAGACGCTCTGATTATTACCGA
>CAMCER010000015.1 GCA_945873875.1 uncultured Clostridia bacterium | reverse complement strand
TAGTATACCAGATGTTATGGGTCCTTTTGTTGCACTTAGAGTGAGCATTCGCCTAATCAAAAAAATGGTTAAAAGATGTACGATTGCGGGGTCGGGATTTTAGAAAACCAAGGAGAAAACGCAAAAGTAGGCGTTTTTGTCCAGATGAGAGGCCTTCAAACCCACAAGTTTTAACCATAATTTCAAATAATTGAAAAATGGTTAAAAGATGTACGTTTGCGGGGTCGAAATCATAGAAAAACAAGGAAAAAACACAGATAGATGCGATTTTGTCCAGAAGAGGGGCCTTAAAACCCACAAGATTTAAGCGCAATTTGAAATAATTAAAAAGCGGTTAAAAGATGTACGTTTGTGGGGCCGGGGGACGAAAGAGCGACCTCGAAGGACAAACGAGCGACCATGAAAGGCGGTTGAGCACCCTCGAAGGACAAACGAGCGACCTTATGGAGCAGGTGAGTGAACCTGGGGGGCGGCTGGGCACCTTTAAAAGCCGCGGGATGCCGGAAAAACGTGCGGTTTGCAAGGTTGCGAAAAAAACATGTGATGATATAATTAAACAGATAGTAAACAGCAATATTATGGAGGAAAAATAATATGGCAGACAACAACAAAAACGGCAATGCTCAGGAAGCTGAGGATTTCATAACTCTGGAATTCGACGACGGTACAGAAGTTGAATGCAGCATCATGGGCGTTTTCGAGGCTCTCGGAAAAGAGTACATAGCACTTGTTCCAGACGATGAGAGCGGTGATGTGTACATCTACGGCTATAAGGAAGTCAACGACGAAGAGTTCGAGATCATGGACATCGAAGACGACGAGGAATTCAAGAAGGTCACTGCTGAATTCGATAAGATCGTAGAAGAAAACACCGAAAACTGATGAGCCGCAGGCAGCGGACAGCGCCTGCACGGAAACAGGTAACATAGAAGAAAACAGAAAACTGATGAAAGAATACGATATCATAATCGTCGGCGCGGGTGCCAGCGGCGTGTTCATGTCATATGAACTGACGAAGCTGGATAACAGTGCCAGTATTCTGATGCTCGATAAAGGGGCACCTCTTGAAAAGATGATCTGTCCCATTTCAGCAGGGAAGGTGAAAAACTGCATCAAGTGTTCGCCGTGCCATATCATGAACGGATACGGCGGAGCGGGGACTTTGTCGGATGGAAAGTATAACATCACCACCCAGTTTGGCGGCGAGCTCCACAGACATGTGGGCCACGACCAGGCGCTGGAGCTTATGGAATACGTGGACAAAGTCCTGTGCAGCATGGGCGGCGCGGAGGCCAAGCTTTACACCACAGCAAACTCCCGCTTAAAGACAGTAGCCCTGCAGCATAATCTTCATATGCTGGACGCAGATGTAAGGCATCTGGGCACCGACAGGAATGTAAAAATACTCGGCAAGATATTTGACGCAGTAAAAGACCGGGTAGACATAGAATTCTATACAGCAGTTGCTGATGTAAAAAGAAATGACGACGGCACCTTCTGTATAAACACAGACAAAGGACAGGAATACACCTGCCGCGATCTTGTGCTGGCCACAGGAAGGTCCGGCTCGGGCTGGATCTCGGATGTATGCGAGAAGCTCGGCATAAAACAGCAGAAGAACAGAGTGGACATCGGCGTGAGAGTCGAGCTGCCGGCAGAGATATTCAAGGATATAACCGACGAAGTATATGAGTGCAAAGTCGTGTATAAGACAGATAAATACAACGACCTTGTCAGGACATTCTGCATGAACCCTCAGGGTGTGGTGGTAGCCGAGAACACCAACGGCATCGTCACCGTCAACGGGCACAGCTACGCGGATCCGGCACTTAAGACCGAGAACACCAACTTCGCCCTTCTGGTATCCAACAAATTCACAGAACCCTTCAGAGACAGCAACGAGTACGGCGAATCCATCGCAAAGCTTTCCAACATGCTGGGCGGCGGAGTCCTGATGCAGAGGTTCGGTGATCTGGTAAAGGGCAGAAGGAGCAGCTCCCGCAGGATGGAAAAATGCTTCACCAGACCGACTCTGGAGGCGACGCCGGGGGACCTTTCCCTTGTCATCCCCAAGAGGCAGCTGGATAACATAATTGAAATGATATATGCCCTCGACAAAATCGCACCGGGTACGGCCAACGAGGACACGCTCCTCTACGGCGTGGAAGTGAAATTCTACAACTCAGAGGTGGAAGTCGACGAGCATCTTGAGACAGAGATAAAGGGTCTGTATGTACTGGGAGACGGATCTGGCGTGACCCATTCACTTTCCCAGGCATCAGCCAGCGGAGTATATGTAGCCAGGATACTGACAGAAAAATATGGCAGCTGATGCAGACCCGCAGGATAGGAAATTTGAAAGGCAGAGAAAATGGCAAATCTGACGAAGGCTTTACTGGCAGAGACACTGATGGACATGCTTAGAAGAAAGTCTCTGGACAAGATCACGGTCCAGGACATAACGGACCGATGCGGCCTGAACAGAAACACTTTCTACTACCATTTCGATAACGTCCACGATGTCATAGAGTGGATATTCACTCTGGGCGCGGATCAGATACTGGACAAATGCATAAAGACCAGTGATCTGGAAACGGCCCTTGACGAGGCTGCAAATGTCCTTTACGAACACAGGGAGTCCATCTTCAACATAATGAACTCTGTGGAGAGGAAGAACATCGAGGACTTCATCTACGATTATCTGGATGAGAAACTGAAAATGATCATCCTGAAGATGGCAGACAACCCGAACCCGGATGAAGAGGCTGTTCGGGAAGTGGCCATACTCTGTAAATACTCCATCGCTGGAAGCATACTGAAGTGGATTGACGACGGGATGTCGGAGATATCAGATGCAAGCGTGGGGAACCTCTGCGGCATATTCATGAAAGTCATCAACAGAGCTCTGAGCTGACTAAACAAAACCGGGCCTTTGCAAAAAAACTGTGCAAAGGCCTTTTATTGATTATTTGCTTCAGAAGCGGGCAGATATAGAATACAGTTGTGTGTTTGAAAAAGAGGTGCGGATATATAAATGCTAAAACTCGGCAGTAAAATAACAAAATACAGAAAGGCGATACTGATTATCGCTTTTCTTCTGCTTATACCGTCAGTGATGGGCATCATGAGCGTAAGGATCAATTACGATGTCCTGAAATATCTGCCAACGACCATCGAGACAGTCAAAGGAGAAGAGATCCTGCTGAATGACTTCGGCAAGGGCGCTTTTTCAATGGTCATGGTCGAGGGCATGGATAAAAAAGATGTGGCGGAGCTGAAAAGCAGAATAGAAAAAGTGGATCACGTAGATACTGTTCTGTGGTACGACAGCCTTCTTGACGTAAGCGTTCCTCTGGAGATGCTTCCGGATAAATACTACGATGCCTTCAACGAAGGGGACGCCACCCTGATGGCGGTATTCTTTGACACTTCGGTCTCGGCAGACGAGAGCCTGGAGGCTATAGAAGAGATACGGGATATAGGCGATAAGCAGGCTTTTGTCAGCGGCATGTCCGCATTTGTCACCGACCTGAAAAACATAGCTGAAGAGGAAGAGCCTATATACGTTCTCATCGCAGTGATCCTGGCCTGCATCGTGCTAGCTCTCTTCATGGATTCCTGGCTGATACCGGTGATATTCATAGCCGGCATCGGCATGGAGATACTGTATAACCTGGGCTCCAACGTCATGTTCGGCGAGATCTCGTATATAACCAAAGCCCTCAGCGCGGTGCTGCAGCTGGGAGTTACTATGGACTATTCCATATTCCTGTGGCACAGCTATCAGGAGCAGCGGAAGCATTTAGGAAGAGACAGAGAAGAGGCCATGAGCCACGCCATCGCAAACACCATCACATCTGTGACGGGAAGTTCAGTGACGACTATCGCAGGATTCCTGGCCCTTTGTTTCATGACGTTCACTCTGGGACTGGACCTGGGACTTGTAATGGCCAAGGGAGTGCTTCTGGGCGTTCTGGGCAGCGTGACTCTGCTTCCGGCCATGATACTGACTTTCGAAAAGCCCATCCTGCGCACCAGACACAGGAGCCTTATGCCAAAACTGAGCAGAGTATCTTCAGTGGTATCGAAAAAGCCTGGCATCTTCGCGGTGATCTTCATTGTGCTGCTCATCCCGGCTGCATGGGGATACTTCCACACGGATGTCTACTATAACCTGGACAAAAGCGTCCCGCATACTCTGCCGTTCGCAGTGGCCAACGACAAGCTGGCGGACGAATTCAATATAAGCACCACTCACATGGCGCTGGTGGACACGGACATGGAAGCCAGCGACGTCAAGGCTCTCTGCAGCGACATGGAGAAGGTGGACGGGGTGAAATACACCCTTGGATACGCTAAACTTCTGGGCCCTGCAGTGCCCGAAGAGATGCTGCCTGACAAGGGCCTTGAAGCCGTAAAGGGGGACAAATACCAGCTCCTTGTCATTGGCTCGGACTATAAAGTGGCCACCGATGAGGAGAACCGTCAGGTAGACCAGCTGACAAAGGTCATAAAGAAATACGATAAAAACGGCATGCTGATCGGAGAGGCCGCCTGCACCAGAGACCTGATCTCCATCACGGACAGAGACTTCAGGATCGTAAGTCTGGTATCTATACTGGCCATTTTCCTGATAATCGCTTTCGTGCTCAGATCTGTATCACTGCCGTTCATACTGGTGGCGGTGATAGAACTGGCCATATTCATAAACATGGGGATACCGGCCTACACCGGCACCGAGCTTCCTTTCATCGCATCCATATGCATAAGCACCATACAGCTTGGCGCCACGGTGGATTACGCCATACTCATGACTACCAGGTACAAGGCTGAAAGGATCATGGGAAAGGAAAAGCACGAGGCAGTGAAGATCGCCCACATGAGATCAATGCCGTCCATAATAGTCAGTGCCCTGGGATTTTTCGCAGCCTCTTTCGGCGTAGGGCTCTACTCGGATATAGATATAATCAGCTCGCTCTGCGGGCTCATGGCAAGAGGCGCCATAATAAGCATGCTGGCAGTAATATTTATACTGCCGTCCATGTTCCTGCTCTTTGACAGGATCATAATAAAGACTACATCAGGCATGCGAGGAATAAAGGATACGGGCGTGAAGCCCGTGGCAGAAGCCGCAGCAGAGGGAAGCCGGAAATAACAGAAAAAAGCGGCCGGCCCGGCCGGCAGGAAGGAACAGATATGTTCAGCAGACACATGAGACAGAAGAAAAGAAGAAAGGCTGCCGCCTTTGTCACGGCATTTATCATGACAGCGGCATTTGCCATCTCAGGGGCAGCTCAGAGCGCACCCGTCTATGCAGATGATGAGGGAGACCTGGAAGGCATACTCAGCGGACCTGCGAGCAGCGCGTCAGGCGGACTGGGTTCGTCTTCGGAAAACACCGCGGCAGTAACCAAGGACGAGACGGTCTACGTCATAACCAGAGCTGACGGCACCAGAAAAGAAGCCGTAGTCAGCGAGCATCTGGTCAACAGCGACGCTAAAGACAACATCCACGACAAGTCAGATCTTAAAGACATAAAGAACGTCAAAGGTGATGAGAAATTCACTAAGGAGACTGAAGATCTTCTCAACTGGGCAGCTGACGGCAGCGACATCTACTACCAGGGAAAGACCAGCAGGCCTCTTCCGGTGACTCTTGACATATCATATTATCTGGACGGGAAAAAGATAAGCGGAAAAGACATCCAGGGAAAAAGCGGCGATGTGAAGATCGTCATTAAATATGAGAACCACACTAAAGTCACAGAGACAGTGGACGGAAAGACCTATGAGGTCTGCGTTCCTTTCGTGGCTATGACAGGCATGATCCTGGACAATGAAAACTTCAGGAACGCCGAAGTGACCAACGGCAAAGTCGTCGACGACGGGGACCGGCAGGTGATCATTGGAACGGCTCTTCCGGGTATGGCAGAAAGTCTTGACATGGAAGGCTCAGAAGATCTGCCCGGACAGGTGGAGGTGAAAGCCTACGCCGAGGATTTCTCACTGGACTACATCATGACCATGGTCACCAATGACTTCTTTGAAGACCTTGATCTGTCAGGACTCGATACAGGCTCCATAGATTCAAAGATAAACAGTCTGGACAGCGCAGGCAGCAAACTCACCAGCGGCTCTGATGAGCTGGCTAAGGGTCTCAACACGGTCTACAGCAGCTCCGGCAGGATGGAAGACGCCCTCAGCAGTCTGGCAAAGGGCGCAGAGAAGCTGAAGGACGGAACGAAGGCGGCGTATAACGGAAGCAGCAAACTGTCTGACGGCGCAGGCACTTTTGCAGGCAAGGTCTCAGAACTCAGTGACGGCCTTTCTGCCATATCATCGGGCTCAGGAGATCTGAGCACAGGGGCATCATCCCTTTACAAATCCATCCGCGACCAGCTGAAGCCTTCGACGGCACAGCTCGCCGCAGGAGCAGCAGGCCTTGATTCAGGACTCAGCCAGATCGCAGGCTCCATCGACAAAATAACAGGTGCTGACAGCCAGGCTCTGGAATACATCAATGCAGCCCTGAAAGATCCGGGCCTCAGCGAGCAGTCAAAGGCAGCTCTTCAGGGAGCAGCCCAGTATATCCAGGGCTCCATAGACGGACAGAGCGCTCTGAAATCACAGTTCACAGACGGCAAGACAGAAGGGACCGTGAAAAACGGGACCGCAGCTCTTAAAGCAGGCACCGCGCAGCTTGATGCAAGCATAGGAAAATCAGGACAGAAGGGGACTCTGGCAGACGGGGCTAAAAAGATAGCCGACGGAGCATCTTCACTTTCGACTAATCTGTCAACTGCAGCCGGCGGAAGCAGCAAGCTTTCAGAAGGCGCAGACAAGCTTGCTTCCTCAACGGAAGAGCTGACCAAGGGTCAGAAGAAACTGAAAGAGGGGGCTGAAGAGCTTTCAGGCGGAGCCTCCACCATAAGCGCGGGAACGCCGCAGCTGGTAAAAGGGCTCTCGAAACTTGCGGAAGGATCAAAAGAGCTTTCCAGAGGCATGAGCCAGTTCTATCAGCAGGGCATTAAGAAACTGGTCGACATCTACAACAACAATATCAAAGGCGCAGCTGGAAAGATACAGGCCATGGTGAATGCGGCGAAACAGTATAACACATTCACCAGACTTGCAGACGGTATGAACGGAAAAGTCAAGTTCATCTACAAGACAGACCCGTCAGCTAAAGACCAGTAAAAAACCGAAGGAAATATGATTGACAAAAGCAATCGATACCTTTATTATATTAGTGTTGCATCTTTAAAGATGCGCATATGCGGATGTGGCGGAACTGGCAGACGCGCACGGTTCAGGTCCGTGTGAAAGCAATTTCATGAAGGTTCGAATCCTTTCATCCGCACCAATAAAAAGAGAGGCTGATGGCCTCTCTTTTTTCATATTGAAAAACCGTGCGCCTCCTGATGATCAATATACCGCAGTAGAAACCAGCCATGTCTTGACTGATATACCGCTGCAGCGGTATAATGCAGGTGGAGGCAGTTGTCATATGGAAAAAGGAAAGCAGATGCTCAAAGCGCATCTGAAAAAACGGGGTATATCTGTATATGCGCTGGCAAAGGAAACAGGGGTCCCTTACAGCACACTGAACGATCTGGTAAACGGGAAAGTACGTGCAGAAAACTGCAAGGCCGGGCTTTTGTTCAGTGTTTCCAGAGCGTTGAACATTACCATGGATGAGGCATATCAGATGTGCAGCAGAGAAGAGCAGATAACGCGCAATTCATACGGTATAGAGACCAGTATCGCTGTAAAGAATAAATCATACTATGCTAATTTTGAATATGACGGGGGGCCTGTGGAAATACGACTTTGCAAAATCAGTGAGGACAGTTCCTTTTATATTGATGAGATAGCTGCCTGGAGAAGTGAGGATTATATCAGACAGCGCCGGATGGAAGCCTTTGGTGATGAGACGGATAAGGAATAAAAGGAGACGGCATGGAATACTATTTAATGAGAAAAGACGATGTCATAACACTTTGTGAAATGTCTGAAGACGGCATGATGATATCATATTCGAAGAGGTTCAGAAACAGAGAACTGGCGCCTTTGGAATACAGTATTTATCCAGATCACATCAGAAGATGGTGGCAAAACAGAAAAGTACCGGTGAGCCAGGGGCGGATCTCGGAAATACTCAAGGCAAGAGGGCTTGCAGATACTGGCGAATTCCTGCTCAGGAATCTGGGACTGAGCATGACAGACTGCTACTGGGTCAGACCGGTGGATTCGGGTCTCAGATGGAATGATGTGCAGCTCTTTGATAATGACTTCAGTGAAAATCTGCTTACAGGGGCCTGGACAGACATGAACGAAGCGGTCAGCTGTTCCCCAAACAGTTCGCTGAAAGGTGAACTTGAAAAAAGCTGGGTGATACGGAAGGGAAAGAGGGTCCTGATAAAGGGCAATCACGGGAATCACTCTTATGAAAGCATAAATGAGGTGGTCGCATCACAGTTCCATAAAAGCCAGCGATATGATAATTATACTGACTATAAACTCATTCGCGTAAAAGGTAAAGAATATGATTACGGCTGCTGCTGTGAGGCGTTTACCAGCAATGAAGTTGAGTTCGTCTCCGCAAATGCCATTTTGACATCAAAGAAAAAACCCAATGGAATGCCAGTTCTGGAATTCCTGATCCAGACAGCGGAAGAACACGGGATCGATGCTGAGCAGTTCAGAAGAGATCTGGATTATCAGATAATGTCAGATTATATGCTTTCTAATGTTGACAGACATATGGACAACCTCGGTGTCCTGCGAAATGCAGATTCAATGAAGTTTATCAGGATGGCACCGATTTTTGATACAGGACAGGCCTTTGGCGGCGGCAGAGTGGTCCCATACAGTGAACAGGAGATAGATGACATACAGATCAATAGTTTTGAAGAGACAGAAAGAAAGCAGCTTCAGCTGGTAACAGACCGGGGCGTATGCAGTCTTGAAAAAGCTCTTCCTGTGGAGAAGATAGAAGAACTTTACAGCAAAGACAGCACAACGGGCAGCGCGCACATAAAACATGTCTGCAGATTATATAAAAAGAAACTGGAAAGAATAGAAAAAGGCTCATGCTTTGATCTGAAATGATCGCTGGCAGGAGCCTTTTTATCAGAGTTTCATCCTGCAAAGGCAAGCGCCTTCACAGGTCGTGATCAGTCTTCTATGATCGTCCCGTCGTGCATGAAGTCTTCCATGTATTCTTTTTCATCTTCATAGAAACATCCGCATTTTTCGTATTTGGCCACGCGGGTGATTTTGTTGTCATCATCGACGAATACGACTGTCGGCTTGTAATCCTTGGCGTCTGCCGGTGACAGTGAAGCATAAGCCATGATGATGGCTTTGTCGCCTACGTTGACCAGACGGGCCGCTGCGCCGTTCAGGCAGATGACGCCGCTTCCTTTTTCACCGCAGATGGTGTATGTGTCAAGACGTGAGCCGTTGTTGATGTCTACTACCTGGACCTTCTGGTATTCAAGCATCCCTGCAGCTTCAAGAAGATCGGGGTCGACGGTTATGCTGCCTACGTAATCGGGCTCAGCCTGTGTGACTGTTACTCTGTGGATCTTGCTGTGGAGCATCTCGATTTCCATTTTCTTAAATTCCTCCTCTTATCACTCTATGAAAAAGTTGTCTAAAAGTCTCGCTTTACCGAAGAATACTGCCATTGCGATCAGTGCCGGCGCTTTGATCTCTTTTATCTGCTGCATGGTGAGTCCGTCAACAG
>CAMCER010000014.1 GCA_945873875.1 uncultured Clostridia bacterium | reverse complement strand
TGATGTATTTTAGCGCATCTTCTGCATTCTGTCAACCTTTTTCAGAAAACCTCGTTTCCCGCCCGGAGCCCGATGTAAAGCGGCTGAAACGAAAAAGCGGGCTGCTGGATATGCAGCCCACTGTTTATTACCTGCCGGATCTATTTGAATGACACGCCCTGGCCCTGGTCTTTTTTGAAGAACCAGATCTGGATGCCGTTTCCTTCATTCTGCCATTCGACACGGTAATCGCCTTTGTTTGAAATAGCTTTCTGTTCGGTCCAGGGGTACTTTTCCCAGTCGACGATATCTACGTCTTCGCCGTGCTTCCATGTCTTCTTCACGACTCCGGCGTTGGGGTTATCATTGTATCCGCCCATGTAGACGTAGTCCTTCAGCACCTCCAGCGCGGCGCCGGGCCAGCTGCTTTCCCCGGCCTCAGACTTCAGTGTGGTCAGATCCAGTCTTGCCAGCCTGTAGTCTTTTCCTTCTCCTTCTTTATCCTCCACATACCAGAGCACCTTCCCGTCGATGACTGGGCAGTAACTGGCTGCTTCAGTTATCTTCTTATCTTTACCGAGAGGGACAAAGTAAAGGTGCAGTGTCTCTCCGTCAGCATCGTCCTGATAGATGAGCCAGTTATCATTTATCCAGTATGTGTAGTAGACTTCCTTGTCCAGCACAGGTGTGCTGTTTCCGCCGTCAAGGTCTGCGCACACATAGTGGTTGTCCTTGTCTGCATAGTAGAGTTTTTCATTCCTGACTGTTATGTCAGAGCATTTGCCTTCGTAAAGAGTCTCCTTGCTGCTGCCGTCAGTATTTATACGACAAAGCTCATACTTTTCATCATCTTCCAGGTCGTGGCGCACGTAGTAAAGAGTGTCGCCGCTCTTGACTATGCTGGTTGGCACGCAGTCTTCATCCAGCACTTTCTTGTCCTTCAGCTGCGTGCCTTCGCCGACAGCAGCCTTTCCCAGACAGGCGTTGTTGTCCTTATCAAAAAAGTGTCCGTATATTTTATCGCCGTCAAAGCAGTAAGACCCGCCAAGTACGGCAGTGTTCATCCGGCAGCTCTGATCCATGTCGAAGTCTACTGTAAAGAACTTCATTATATCCTTTGAGATTATCTCCGGGATCTCATCAGTCCGCTTCAGTGTCAGGGTCATTTCCGAGCTGCCGGCTTTATCTTTTACTGTCAGAGTGTCTTCATCTTCGACATGGAACACCGGTTTCTGCGTCTTGCCGTCTATCTTCGCGCTGACAGTGATATCATCGTCTTTCTGCGTCCACTTTCCGCTGTATACGCCGTTCTGCCCGCCGACTACAGCTGTACCGTCCGGTGCCAGATAAATGGTCATCAGCTCAGAAAGATCGTCCACTCTCATCTCTTTCTTCAGATCATCGCCGCTGGCTTCTGCTTCCCCTGTCTTCATGCTGTCAGCGATGTAGCAAGGGATCGCCTCCTTTGAAGCTTCTTCGCCTTCGTCTTCACTGCCGCCGCATCCGGCAAGGGCCAAAGCGAAAACCACAGCCAGCATCATAACAAGTATCCTTTTCAGTTTATCCATATCATACCTCCAGCTATCCAGGCAGTTTCTGCGGCCGGAATCTGTCCGTTTTCCTGCACAGTATCCCGTGTTTATTTGCATGCATTTCCTGCAGCAACTGCCACGCCGTAAACTTTTTATGGTTACATTATATACTATTTCTCCCTGCTGACAAAAGAAAACCCGCGGCCTTCAGGTCTTTCCTTCTTTTAGAGAAAAGTCCCTGAAGCCGCAGGCTGTTATGGATCAGTCTCAGGCTGTGTCACGACAAACGAGATGTCTCGCCGTCATTTACACATTCCCGCTGTCATGATCTATTCAGAGTCGTGTTTGCGCCTCCTCATAGCGATGAATATTATCAGTGCTGCCACTGCTGCTGCGATCACTGCGTATATCCAGAGTTTGGAGTTTCCGCCGGCACCGCTGCCGTCTTCATCACCGTCGGTCTTGGCGACTTCGTTTTCGTCAAGGTCAACTACGCCGTCATCACCTGCGTCTGCAGTGTCAACACTTTGTCCCGGGCCTTGCGGATATGCAGTATTGAAACCGCTGTCACCCAGTCCCGGTGCGCCGTTGCCGTCGCCGTCACCATTGCCGTCCCCGTTGCCGTTTCCATCGCCATTGCCGTTTCCGTCACGATTTCCGGAACCGTTATCACCTTCATCTCCGGTGCCCGATTCTTCATCTCCCTGGCTTACGGAATATGTGAATACGAAAGCATTATCCGCTTCATTATCAGTAAGGGTCTTGGTAATATTGACTGCGTCAGGTGTATATCCCGATATGTATTTGCAGGATACTACAGGTTTGTCCCCTGCCATTCCGTAGAATGTGTCTTTATCGTGGAGCGTCTTTCCTGTGTCTTTTTCCTGATATTTGACGGTATATTTTACCATTCCGCCCTTCATGCCGTATGCAGCCGAGAAAGACATGTCCTGAGTCACAGGGAATGTATATGTCTGATACATCCTTGAACCGACCTCGTCATTGTCGTGGCCTGACAGTTTCAGCCCTCTCAGATAGTACTTGTCGCTGTCTTTCACTACCAGTCCCAGCTCTTCAGCATTGATAGTCACTTCCTGACCGTTTTTCAGGCCGGAAAACTTCTTCACGGTCTTGTCCGGGCTTCCGAAGTAGCCCTGATTTCCGGAGTAGATCAGTACTGTGTATGTGTAGCCTTCTTCATCTTCTGCCGCATAACTGTCCTGCGCACTCAGATTCAGTCCGAAGAGCGGCAGTACGGCGAGGCACATGAGTATAACAAATATCTTTTTCATCTTTCTCATCACGCTTCCTCTCCTGTCTCTTCATCTTTACTTCTGCGTTTTGCCAGGATCAGTATCAGCAGTGCCGTGCCTGCTATGAGCATTATCAGGAACGGCAGGAATAGATTGCTGTCGTCTCCCGTCTGAGGCACGCTTACTACAGCATCGTCATCCGGCTGGTCTTTGTCTTTGCTTCCCGCTTTCGGGATCTCGACCGCGAACCTGAGCTGCAGGCTTCCTTCTGTATCCATGTAGTCGTTGACTTCCGTCTCGCCTTCAAATGCTACATCCAGATCCAGTTCACCGGATTCTCCCTCTTCGAGAGTCTGTATGAAGAACCAGTCTTTCGTAGCGTTGGTGGCCTGTTCCAGACCTTCCATCCCGTTCGGCTTCGCTTCTCCGCCGACCTTTGCGTTGCTGAAGATCGTGGTCTTCTTTCCGTTCTTATCCGTATGGATCAGACTGTAGGTGTATCCTCCGTTTTCAGGAGTGCCTGTCCCCTCGGGGACTTTTTTTGCGGCATCTGTCTTCTCAAGGGTCTGAAGCACTTCATTGGACATATAACAGTCTGTCTTCTTGCTGTACTCGTTGGTATATTTCACTTTGAAATGTACGCTGTCTCCCGGCTGGAGATCCGATACCGCGTCTGCTATCTTGTTGCTGTGGAAACTTGATACGATCTTGCTTCCGTCAAAATAGCAGGACCCGTTATATTTGCTGCTCTTTGCAAGAGCGCTTCCTGTGGTCATTCCTACCATCACAATCACTGCCGTCAGGAGGATCATAATCTTATTTCTCTTTTTCATTTTTGTTCCTCCTTACTCTACTGTCAGCTTGCCGCCGCTTGCTTTGACGTTGCTTACGCCCCACTGACTCTTTATGGCATCGTTTGCGTTATGTGTCTGGATGGCCTGTACGTCCGCCTCGATCATAAACGCACATCCGTCATATTTGTAGATATACTTGATCGTGGTGACGCCGGTTTTCTCATCGGTCGTAACTTCGTCCTTCTCTTTCTCCGCCAGTTTGTTGTCGATGATCAACTGATCGAAGAGGACTTCTGAGTCCTTTCCGCCTGCAAGGGATTTCTTGTAATAGTATGTCTTGCTCTCCTCCGTACTGACGGACTCGTCAAGGGTCCAGGCCGAAGTGTTGTAATCTTTATCACCGTAGGTCAGATGAATAAGATCAGGTTCAAGAACGGTAGTCTTGTCTCCGGCCGTACCGTCTTTATCGACCTTTACCCAGTATTTGCGGACTGTCATCCTTACATAGATGGGGATGTCCTGACCATTCCTCGCTGCCAGCTCTTCTTTGTAAAGCATGCCTGGCTCGACGCTTCCCAGGACACCGTCCTTGTATCCAAGATACTGAACAAATTCTCCGTCTATCTTGCTGCTGCCGTCCAAGGTGTTCTGTCCTCCGCAGACGTCCTCTCCATTCTCAAGAAGATGTACCTGCAGGTGATCCAGATAGAATTCAGCTTTGTATTCTTCACTCTGTATCGAAGGCGCATTGGCAGCTGCGAAAGTTCCGATCGCCCCGGCTGCCATAAGCACGATAGCCGCTATCAGTCCGACAATCGCTTTTTTGGTGAATTTCTTTCCGGTCTTCTTTTCCATACTTATTCACCTCCTTTGCTGTCGGCTTTGATGCCCAGATCGTACCAGCTGTCCGGCCACTTGTCCGGTTTAACGACTTTGTTGGCCGTCGTGCCGTCATAAGTCACGCGGGACGACTCATGGACTACTACGATATCGAAGTCGTGCTCCGCTTTTTTTGCAACTGCAGTATCGATCTTGATGTTGATATTTTTTGTAGTCTCACCGGGCTTCAGGATCTTTTTATAATAGAACCAGTCGCCGATCTTCTTCCAGTCGCCATCTTCCCATCTGGAGGTCTCCCAGTTGATGAAATCTCCGAAGGCAGCCACCCGCACGATGACGTCCGTCTCACCTGTGTTTTCTACAGACAGGACTTTCTGACTGTCACTGGGCTCCTCATTGAAATGCGTCTGCCCTTCCAGCTTGATCTGCGCTCCTCCACGGGCCTGCTCATAGTCAGTAAAGTAGGCATAAGCAGCCGTCGTCGAAGCGATAAGCGCAATGAAGACTGCGCATATTACGATCAGCTTTTTGCTTTTTTTCCTCATTTGTTTGCCTCCTTTTTATACTTTACGCCGTTTATTGTCTTCCCCGTCTGTCTATTCTTTCGGGTCATCGTCTCCGACATATTCGACCTCGTCTTCTGTATATTCATACTTATTGACTATGCCTTCGGTGAAATCGTCGTCTGTCGGGGTGTTCTCGAACTCAACTACCTAGATCATCTCGCCGTCTACCTCTTTAAGCTCCGCGGCCTTTACATTTCCGTCTTCCGAAGTGTAATTGCCACCGTATACCTCTTCGACTGTGATCTCTGCGTTTATCGGTACGTCGCGGATCGTTCTCGTTTCATATGTACGGCTTTTCTCATCGAAAGTCAGACCCACATGGTTCTCATAAATCACCTTGCCGTCCTTGTCAGTTCCGATGATCCTGAATACCACCGTTGCATTCTCTTTGTCTTCCGGCAGAGCAATTCTTTCGTCCATCTTCTTTGTCAGCTTAAGCTTGGTCGCCTCATATACATTGCCGACCTCGAGTACTCCTTCGTCAACAGATGCTTCATCTTCGCTGCCCTTTATACTCCAGCTGACCTTTGTATGGAGCTTGCCTTTCGTATCGTCTGTTACTGTGACTGTTGCTATGTACGTGTTCTCATCATATGCCATATACAGAGCTTTGTCTTCGTCTGCAGGGATGATCTCATTGACTTCGTATGTGAATGTCTTTTCTTTCACGTACTTACCGTCCTTCACCATGTCTGCCACGGTGAATTCGATATCACCGAACCCGGCCGTCAGATCTTCCGTATCCTTATCGATAGTTACTGTCTTAGTCTTCGGACTCTCCGGATCATCCGCTTCTTCCGGTTCTGCTCCCTCCGGCATAGGCGCTCCATCCACTGCCTTAAGTCTGATGCTGAAGCTGTCTGCTTTCTTCCAGTCTCTTCCTTCAAGGAGTTTCTTTACTTTGAACTCTGTACTGCCGCTGGCTTCATATGTGTTTTCAAAGTCGAGCTTGTCAGGGTCATTGCTGCCATCAAGTGTCGTCACTTTCAGCGTGCCGTCCTTATTGTCTGTGACGTTGACTGTCACTTTGTATTCATTAGTGTCGGACGTGATGCCGTCAGCATTCACTTTCTCTTCCTTGATGGTATACGTATGCTCACCTAGGTCGGACTCGCCGTCCTTGAGAACGTACTCGATCTTCTCGAAGTTGATCTTGCCCGGGTCATCGCCATCTGCGCCGTCGCTCTTTATCGTCTGGAGCACTTCTTCTCCTTCGCTCACTGTGAAGGTGTACTCCTCGCCGTCAAGCAGATCTCTGCTGTCGATGCTCTTGATGCCCTTGAAGGTGATGTCGCCCTTTGCTTCGTACGTATTGGTGACTTTTATGTTTCCACTGTTGCCTTCTTCTGCTATTACCGGAGCCCCTGCTTCACCTGTATATCCGCTGTTTTCACCCATAAACTCTTTCACTGAGTATGTGAGTTTTTCCTTGTCCTCGAAGACCGGCAGGTCGTTCCATGTATGGCTCCATCCTTCATTCGTGCCAACTTTAACCGGGTCTCCCACAGCTTCAGGCTCTTTCCCCGGTTTTTTCTTGTACAGCTGCAACCTGGCTTCCGCATTGTCTCTGCGGCCATCCTCATTGTCGGGGTCGATCCATTCTTTATCTGCTGTAACTTTGGTCTTCTCAGGCGTATGTATATTTGTAAAGGTTCCGCCGTCTTCCACTTCGTCCACGTTCCCCTTCGGCTCGTAGTGTTCGATACTGTCTTCTCTTACTGTATACACTATCTCCACGCCGTCTTCATACGCCGGCAGATCCTCATAGATGACGGTCATATTGCCATCCTTGTCTTCCATTACAATCGGCTCAGCACCCTTGACTTCTTCAGGATCATCATCGCCAACTGCTGCCATGAGATGTATCTTCTCGGCAAACTCTTCCTTGGTCGGTCTGTATCCATCCTGATCGTCATTGTCCATCCATTTCTTGTACACTTTGACCTGCGTGGTCTTGATGTTGGTGAATGTGATGTCGTTCACTTCGGTATCCTCATCACCCATCCTGTAACAGGTCACATCTGTCTTGATAGTGCCGTCACCCTGGTCAACTGCATGTACTTTATAGTAGTAACGTGTCTTGTCATAAGTCACGTCAGGATCGTCGCCTGCCACTTCGCGGACGTAGTATATGAAGGTGCCTTCAGGCCTTATGTCTTCTCTCGCGTTGTCATCCAGCGCCTGCATGAGCTCGTTGACGTTCCTGTAGTCGGTATTGGCTTTTACCCATACCGCAAAATCCATATACGGTTTCGCGTTCTCATCGCCTGCATGTTCCTGATCGTATTCCGCTTTGTCAGCATCGTACTGATTCTGATATTCCTGCAGAGCTGCCTTTACGTTCTCCGCGACAGCATCCTCGTCATACTCAAGATCGTTGATGTCGTAGGTGATCTTGTCGAAGGTGATCTCGCTTTCTGAAACGTTGCCGTCGTCGCCTGTGACATCATCGCAGCTCTTGGACTGGATAGCCTCTCCCTGCTCGTCCGTCAGCTCGAATGTGAAGTTATCATCTTCGAGGATGAGTCCGCCTTCTACTTCCTTGCTCGCCTTGAACTGTACTTCGCCTGTTGCGTTGTACGGTTTCTTTTCCGGCTCATGATAAGTGTTCTCGAAGGAAGCTTCTTCTGTCTCTCCCGCTGCAAAATCACCCTCTGTTCCAGAGGAGCCGGTCATCTCCCAGTCGTCCTTTGCTTCCTCGGTAACTTTGTATGAAGCTCCGCCGGGCAGTCCTTTGATGACGATCTCTTCGCCGCCCATCAGTGTGATCTGATCACCTGACCTTACGGTAAGTTCATCTTCGCCCTTGACTGCGTCGTACTCGCCGTCCAGCACCTCTCCGTCGGCGTCGAGAAGCTCAACTGTGAATGTGAATTCATCTTCTTCCGCAGCCGCTGTGGCATCTACGATGGTCTTGGAGATCTTGAGCTTGGCCGGTTTCATCTTGTTCCTGAAGATCGGCTCAAGAGCCTCGTCTGTCTTGTAGGTGATCTCCGCATTCAGCGCTCCGCCGCCTGCATCTGTGATCGTCACTTCGACTTCGACCTCTCCAAGACCCGAAACGTCATAGTTGATCGGCTCATCACCTGCCACTTCGCGTATCCTGTATGTGTATGTTTTGCCGATGTCCTCCTGGGTGTACTGGAGAGGATCGAACTCAACAAGAGATGTTTTGTAGTACGGATTTTTGACAACATTGTCGTCATCATCCAGCACCTGCTCGTTGTCATCAACTGCCCCGTTGGTCTTGGTGTCGATGACTTCTCCCTCTTCATCCAGAAGTTCAAAGGTAAACTGTCCTTCTTCTATATCGGCTCCCGCGAGCACTTTGTGGGCGTTGAGCTGCGCTGCTCCTTTTGCCTTGTACTCGTTGGTTGCCGTGGCCTGGCTGGTCACGTTGGCCTTTATGGTCTCGCCGTTTCCGTCGAGCTCACCCTTCTGGCTCCAGCCTGCAGGGTTATCGATCTCTTCTATCGTATATGTGGTCCCTGCTGGAAGATCGGGTATCACGATAGTTTCGCCGGCCTTGCACTTGACGATGATCTCGCCGTTGGTCGGCGTCAGCTGTCCCTCTTCATTGGCGAGCCACTGGGCGTACAGCGTTACGATACCGCCGTTCTCCCTGGTCAGGTTCTTGACCTTCTGCTTATCCACATAGCCGGTGCCGGTGCCATCATCCTTTGTGTTCCATCCCGTGAAGATGGAGCCCTTCTTGTGGTATTCGTTGGCTCGCAGTGCTTCCTGCCTGCCTCCTGTCATTGGCTGATGCTCCAGCATCTGTCCTGATGTAGCTCCGTTACCGTCAAACGCAACTTCGTATGAAAGCAGGTCGTAGTAGTACTTCACTACCAGGCCCGGTTTGCCCGGATCAGGCAGAGCGTACTCCTCATCGTGATCCTTGATTATGTATCCTTCGTATTCTTTTTCTTCCGGTGAAACCTTATCGCTTCCGGCGCGTTCAACCTTTATGCGTTCAGATTCGTAGAGGGAATATCCGTCGCCGCCGGCGTTTTGTATATAGTGCTCCACCTTGTATATAGCATATTGCTGTCCGTCGATCCACTGGGCGTAAAGCGTGATGGTCTGTCCCGGCGTCGCGCCTATCATCTCTCCTGTAACCGGACTCTGATATTCAGCGCCCGATCCGTCCTTCTTCTCGTTCCAGTCGGCGAAAACTTCTGTGCCCGGCATGGTCGGAGTCGGAAGTTCAACGCTTTCTTCAATGTTGCTGACGCGGATCCTCTGTGCTGAGGTGTAGCCTCCGTTCGCATCCAGCCTGATTATATATTCGCCCGGATCGATCCATACCGCGTAGAACACAGGTATGTCTGAAGATGTCAGAGTATATGTTTCTCCAGCCTGGTAATCCGGCACTTCTGCGTCTTCAGCCGGGGCCCATCCTGCAAAAATCTTATCGCCGTTGGCAAAGCCCAGATCCTCAGATGAAGGCAGGACTATGTCAGTACGATAGTCTTTGGTAAATGTCTCTCCCAGATCGTTATTGGCAACGAATTTCACTTCGAAATCCAGAGGTGAGATCCTGGCATAACCGTTTCCGGTATGCCCTACCACCGTCATTCCGGTCTGTGGATCTTTCATCTGTTTATATCCGGAGATCATCTGCGTATCCGTGAATATATATCCGGAGTAGTGCTCTGCCTGTCCGGTATGCCTTATGCTGCTCGATATAGAATCCTCTGCGACCGAGTTGCATCCCGAATGTCCGGATATGTAGGACGATCCTCCAGATCCGGCATTCTGCCATATGTTCTGAGCAGTATTATTCGGATTTACTTCG
>CAMCER010000013.1 GCA_945873875.1 uncultured Clostridia bacterium | reverse complement strand
GACCAGGCTTTCAGTTCATCGCCTGGGTTAAGCCGGTCTTCACGGTCTGCTTTCATACCGTTGATGACGACCATGCCGAAATTCGGGATCGCGTCCGGATCTACACCTACGTGCTGCAGAGCTTCTTTAGCAGTGCAGTTGTCCGGAACCTCGAATTCTTTTTTCTTCCATGGTCCGAAACGCTTTATCAGGCTTCCGCGCAACGTTATTGTTATTTTCATGATATCTCTCTTTCTGCTTGTACTTTTGAAAATGTACGCTGGCGTTTGCCATTCCGCCTCATAAGTTTCAACTAATCACAGGGCACGGCACCTGACCTGTGCCCTGCAGGTTTCACATCAGTACAGAGTCTCCTTCATTACAGAGTCTTCAGGATCTCTTCTGGTACAACACCGTCTCTTGTCCATCCAAGAGTGTCATAGTACTGATCGAGCATGCTCTCGAAGTCTTCTTTTGGGATAACCTGTCCAGCAGCCGGACCAGTCTTGAGTTTCTCTGTGAACAGTCTTTCCGGCAGAGCAGAGTCTTCTTTTCTGGTGAAGCCTTCTCTGTTGTTGAAAGCTCTTCCAAGGTGAGTAACTCTTCTTCCTACTTCGCCGAACTCTTCCAGAGTGTACTTCTGACCTGTAGCCAGCTCGAGGAGCTCAGTCATGATCTCGTATGAGCAGGTTGCCCAGAAGTCGCAGATGCACATTGAGAACTTAGCGTTGTTCCACTCAGCCATTCCGTAGCAGACTTCGCCTTTTCCTTCTGCTGAATAAGCAGGGATGCTTCCTTCGAATACTTCGTCGTTAGCCATGTATGAAGTCATGTGGCATGCGCCTCTTGATGATACAGCATATGCCAGAGCCATTCCCCATGATCCACGTGGTTCATACTGAGGGAATTCCAGACCCTTGCAGTGCATAGCGAATTCTTCGCCGCCGTACTTCTCAGCGCATTTCTTAACTCCCATAGCCAGGTCTTTACCAACGCCTTCCATTCTTGCCATGAGCTTCAGATATTCAACTTCCTTATCGGATTCGCCGAAACGGATTCCGAAATCGTGGATGCCTCTTTCGGTCATTTCCATAGCCCATACCAGAGTGTCGCCTGCGCTGATAGTGTCAAGACCCATGTCATCAGCTACCTGGTTGTATTTGAGGATCATCTCAGGATCGCATGCTCCTGCGTTACCGCCTGCAACTGACATTGTCTCCCATTCAGGACCTTCAACGATAGCGTCGCCCCACTTGATGAAGTTTCCGCATCCGAGTCCGCAGCTTCCGCATCCTCTCTTACCAACTCTGTACTCAAGGAGTACATCGCCGTTGTATTTGTCCAGGTTCGGGTCTGTAGTATCGGAGAAGTTCTTGTACGGTGCGATTCCGCCGTCTCCGCAGCCTTCAGCAAATGCTGTAGTACCTGTGTCGTATACGTATGTGTTGTCTTCCTGCAGACAGTCTTCCTGGAGGAACTCCAGAACTCTTTCTGTCATCTTCTTAGCGTCAGGAACCTTGACTCCCTTAGTTCCCTTGATGACCAGAGCCTTTACTTTCTTGCTGCCCATTACAGCGCCCATGCCGCCGCGGCCGGCCTGTCTGTAATAGTCGGAGTTGATGCATGACATTACGCCGAGATTCTCACCGGAAGGTCCGATGGAGATGATAGCGTGGTCATAGCCGTATTTTTCTGCCAGGATGGCTTCTGTCTCGTGTGAGCCTTTGCCCCAGAGGTCGTCTGCATCCAGGATCTCAACTTTATCGTCTTCGATAAGGATGTATCCCGGCTTGTCCAGCTGGCCTTCCAGAACGATCATGTCGTATCCGGCCTGCTTGATCTTTACAGCTGCGTGTCCGCCCATGGAGCAGTCACACATAGTGCCTGTGGCAGGTGATTTACCTGTTACTGACAGTTTTCCTGAACATGGAACTGAAGTACCTGTTACAGGACCTGTCGTGAAGTAAAGTTTGTTATCCGGACCAAGTGGATCGATGCCCGGCTCAAGCTCTTCATAGAGATACTTGATGGAAAGGCCTTTACAGCCGATATATTTCCTTGCCCAATCCATGTTCAATGGTTCGGTAGTGATTTTTCTGTTAGTGAGGTCAAACCTCAATACACAATTCTGATATCCGTATATTTCTGACATTTTGCTACCTCCCATATCTACTCAAATGTAAGAGCGTTCTGCGGACAAGTCTTGACACAAGTAGGATCTCCCCCACATGTATCGCATATCTTTGCCTTGTCTTCTCTGATCTTGACTACATGCTTAGGACATTTCTCTGCACATGCTCCGCATCCGATGCACTTTTCTTCATCGACTTCGATGTGATCGGTGACAGTGATAGCTTCTACCGGGCATGCCTTAGCGCACATACCGCAGAGTATGCAGAAATTGTCAGCATACTTGAGCTCACCCTTGTCATAGTACGTCTCGATGGCGATCCTTGCCTTATCAGGACAGAAGATGCCTTCTTTCATAGCAGAACATGCCATAGCGCAAAGCTGACATCCTATGCATGATTCCTTCTTGAACTTCAACCTTTTCATAGACTTCTTTCTCCTTCCTCACAACAAAAAATGCAAAGTAAGAAATCCCTTCTACCTACTGAAGGTCCTTCTCTCCTTTGCACAATGGCGGGCGACCGGATCGCTCCTGTCACCGTATCGTTTTCCCAGGCACAGGGTGTCTCGGGAAAATCGGAGTTTTTTGTTTTTGTACGAATATTATAAACGAAGGTAAAACTTTATGTCAACAGTTTTAGAGCCCAATGTATTCGGAATACACGGATTTAGCCTTTTTTTCGTCGCTTACGTTTTTGATCACGGCGCGGCCGTCGGCGAAAAGTTTGATCTGGACCTTGCCGTCGTCAAAATCAAGAGTGAACCGGCCGGCTTTGACTTCGCCCAGTTTTCCCAGCTTTTCCGCGTAATCTTCAAAATCGATGGAAACCGGCTCTGACGGCGCGATCTGCACAGAGTTCCTGCCGCAGAGACTTACTGCCTGAGTGACAGGGGGCTTTCCGTAAACGCTGTATTTTTCATGGACGCAGACAGGGCAGTCCGGCGACTTGGCCACTTCTGCCGTATCCACCTCGTTGAACCACATATCGATGTAAAGCAGCGATCTTCTGACGGTGTCTGCGCCGATGAGGATCTTGACCGCCTCTACGCACTGGATGGAGGCCACGGTATTGGTCAGCATGTTGAGTATGCCTGCGGTAGCACATGTCTCGCCGGATGCGATGCCCAGAGAATCGTCCTCGAACACACAGGACAAACACGGATCATCATCGCCGCCCAGAAAGTTCATGGTCATGCCGTATGACCCTGCCACTCCGCCGAATATCCACGGCTTTTTCAGATGATGACAGGCTTCGTTTATTAGCCTTCTGATCTCCATGTTGTCGGTGGCGTCCACCACCAGATCAACGTCCTTTATAAAGCTGTCGATATTCCCGCTGTTCACGTCGGCTATGACAGGCTCTATGGTTATCTCGGAATTGAATGAAGCCAGTTTTTCAGCTGCGGCGATGGCCTTTGGTACATCATCGGCGGCATCCGCCTCAGTATACAGGACCTGCCTCTGCAGGTTGCTGTATTCGACAAAATCCCGGTCGACTATCCTTAAGAAACCGATCCCCGCCCTTGCCAGTTCATTGGCTGACGCGCTGCCCAGAGCGCCCAGACCGATGATGGCCACGCGGCTTTCTGTCAGTTTTTTCTGACCTTCCGCTCCGATGGGAGGAAAGGCGATCTGTCTTGAATATCTGTTTTCCATATCTGTTTATCCTTCTGCCAGCTGGCTGACTGCTTCGATACACTTTTCGATGTCTTCTTCAGTATTGAAATATCCCGGGCTGATCCTGATGGTGCCGCCTGTTTCTATGGTTCCCAGAGCAGTGTGCGCATCAGGCGCGCAGTGAAGGCCCGCCCGCACTGCTATGTCAAAGGCCTGGTCCATGATGAGTCCGGCATCCTGAGGCTCCATGCCGTCCATGGTGATCGACACAGCGCCGCCTCTCTTAAAGCCTTCTCCCGGTGCGAAGACCTTCACGCCTTCGATCTCAGAAAGCCCTTCTGCAAGCTGTCCGGTAAGTGCGCTTTCTTTTTCTTCTATATTCCTTATCCCTGTTTCGAGGATGAATTCTGCTCCTGCTCCAAGGCCCGCGATGCCGGGCACGTTGAGGGTGCCGCTTTCAAACCTGTCGGGCATGATGTCAGGCATGGTGAGAAGCTCTGACCTGCTGCCTGTTCCCCCTTGTTTCAGGGGCTTAAGGTCTATGGCAGGACTTATGTACAGCGCTCCTGTTCCCTGGGGACCCATAAGGGATTTATGCCCGGGGAAGGCCAGCATATCTATGCACATTTCTTCAACGTTTATGTCAAATGCTCCGGCAGACTGGGAAGCGTCCACCAGGAAGGGCACGTTCTTTTCGCGGCATATCCTGCCGATGGCGGCTATGTCGCTGACTGTGCCTGTGACGTTGGAGATGTGGTTTATTACTACGAGTGAAGTGTCTGGTGTGATGGAGTTTTCTATCTCATCTATATCCGCGCCTTTGTCCAGATCTGTTTTTACCTTTGTTACTTTTACGCCCATTTCCGTTTTCAGCGCTTCAAGGGGCCTGGCCACTGAGTTGTGCTCCATGGATGAGGTTATGACATGGCTGCCGGCACTGACTATGCCTTTGATGGCCAGATTCAGAGCGTCTGTGGCATTAGAGCAGAAGACCATGCGGCTGGCGTCTTCGCAGCCGAAAAGCCGGCTGAGATTTATACGAGCCTCTTCAACTGTGCTGCCGGCCTTCAGAGAAATCTTATGCCCCGATCTTCCCGGATTTCCGGAGCATTCTTTCATGGCCCTGATCACAGCCTCGTATACAGTTTCAGGTTTTCTGCCGGATGTGGCAGCGTTATCGAGATAGATCATGATTTCCTCCTGTGTATCCCTTCGATTATCATTATTTTAAGTTTGATGCACGTTAAAAGCAAGTGCGCGGAAAAGGGCGGCACGATACACAGTGAGGCTTCTTTTTATATAAGGAAGCTGTCAGTAACCCAGCTCTTTTTCAGAAAAGGTCTTTCCGTACGACAGCCTGTAAAACTCGTTTACGTTTTTCTTAAGCTGCCTGCGGGGCATATCCTCGGGATACATCTTGCTTATCATGAAGTCGACACCGAGAACGCTGACTACGCCGGGGAATTCCCAGGAGTCTTCTGCGGCAGGCATGACGAAGACGTGTCTGTTTTTTACTGCCTTCATCTCAGACCAGGCTTTCTTCTTATATATGTCTTCTGCGGTGTAATTAGCGCTTTCGCTTCCGGTGATGAAGATGTAATCCGGATCCCAGCTGAATATCTGCTCTGTTCCAGCGGTCGGCCAGAGTTCCTTTACTTCAAGATCCTTTGCGGCGTTTATCCCGCCGGCAAGCCTGATCATATCGCCCTGAAGCATGGAATCGTCAGCGACTTTGCCGATAGATGAGCCCATGACGATGGCTGTCTTTTTGTTCTCGCGTTTTTCAGCCATCTGCTCGTCAGCTTTGACTTTTTCTTTATAGTAGGTTATGAGTTTGTCGGCCTTTTTTTCGCAATTCAGGACTTTTCCGATTATGTCAAGGGCAGTTATCATCTGCTCCGTATCTTCGAAAGACAGCCCTACAGCAGGAATACCCAGTTTTTCCACAGAATCCAGAGTCTCCGGGTCGTTGGCCTTGTTGAAGAAAACATCCGGGGCCAGGTCTGCCAGTGCCTCCAGGTCTGCGACTCCCTTGCCTACGTCAACCGCTTTTTTCAGGGAGGGCTGAAGCTTGAAGAGGAAGTCCTCTGTCTTTCCGCATCCTTTGATCCTTTCTCCTGCGCCAAGGCTTATGATGGGCCTGATGACCACGCGGTAGCTGAGTGCTACGTTTTCTGCTTTGCGGGGGACAGTTACCTCTCTTCCGGCCTGGTCGACGATGGTGAGGGATTCATCTGTTTTTTCGATGACAGTGCCCGGGGCTTTGTCTGAAGAACTCTGATTCGCGCCGGAGCATCCGGCCATGGTCAGGATCAGACAGATAGTAAGTATTATTGCAGTCAGTTTCTTTTTCATGGCAGTCGTATCGGTTCTCCTTACAGTTTCGGAGCCACGCAGGCGCGGCGGTCCATTTCTTCTATATATATGAGTTTAAGATCGCAGTCGTATACCTGCGACAGGCTTTCTTCCGTTATTATCTCCGCGCTGGGGCCGCTTCTCATGTGGCCGTCGCGGTCCAGGATGCCGGCATTGTCTTTGAGCAGGAGCGCGTGATCAGGATTGTGTGTAGTGATCACGACAGCATATCCTCTGCGGGACATGCTCCTGATTATCTTCAGCATCCTGTGCTGGTTGCCGTAGTCCAGATGTGCGGTGGGCTCATCGAACAAAATGACCTTCGGGTCCTGGATGAGAGCCCTGGCGATCATTGCCTGCTGGCGCTCGCCGCCGCTTATCTCAAGGTATGACCTGTCGGCCAGGTGGGCTATGCCCATCTCTTCCAGAATCTGCATGCAGCGTTCCTCGTCTTCTGCTGAGGGCTTTCCGAATATGCCGAGTTTCGGCGCAACTCCCATTATGACAAAATCCCTGACCCTGTAGCCGAAGGATGGCGTATGGGTCTGGGGCACGTATGCCACAAGGCCTGCGATTTCCTTTGGCGGCATCTTTGAAAGGTCTCTTCCGTCAAGGAATATGCTTCCCGAATCAGGCTTAAGCAGACCGGCCATGCAGTTAAGCAGGGTGGATTTGCCGGCGCCGTTAGGGCCCAGTATCTCCATAATCTGCCCGTCCTCCAGCTTAAAGGAGACTTTCTTCAGTATCTGCCGGTGTGTTCCCGGATATGTGAAATCAATATCTCTTACATCATATATCATCTCAGGTTCATCCTTTGTCTGTAGAGGAGCCATGCGTAAAACGGCGCGCCGATGATCCCGGTCAGGATGCTCACCGGCATTTCCGCAGGGCCGATGACTTTAGTTACTGTATCGACCAGCAGCATGAAAATGGCGCCCAGAGTGCAGGCGGCAGGCAGCAGTTTCCTGTTGTCTGAGCCTGTGAGCATCCGCCCGAAGTGGGGGATGACCAGACCGACCCAGCCGATGGTGCCGGATATGCATACCGCTCCGGCAGTCAGTATAGTGGCGCATACGATGCAGACCCCGCGCATTATGGGGACGTTGGCGCCCAGGCTTGCGGCCTCTCTTTCGCCCATTGACATTATGTTTATCCAGAAACTCATTCCCAGAAGAATGACTGCTGCGATGATGGTCAGCGGCAGGACACCTAAGACTGCAGGCATGTCCGCGTCTGCGAAGCTGCCCAGCTGCCAGTAGGTGATGGCCGCCAGTTCCGTTTCCGGATCTGCTATATATTTTATAAAACCCAGTATCGAGCTCATGGCGCCGGATACGATTATCCCGGACAGCACAAGCATTATGTTGGAGTTGCTCTTTACTGCTTTAGGTATGAGGAGAGTCAGTGTTACCGCGGCAAGACCGCCGGCAAAGGCGAAGATCTGTATCATGGCTCCGCCAAGAGAAAGAAGGATGCCAACCGCCGCACCGATACAGGCTCCTGAGGATACTCCCAGAAATTCCGGGCTGACCAGTGGGTTTTTGAATATACCCTGATACACTGCGCCGGACAGCGCAAGAGCGGCGCCGACAACAATAGTCGCGAGGACTCTGCTGTCCATGGGAGTTCCTGTGTCCCCGCCCGTCAGGATCCTGAAGCAGTCCCCTACGGAGACGCTGTATTTTCCAATGCAAAGACAGGCAATGAAAAGAACTGCCAGTACTATCAGAAGTATTATATTGATAGTGATGCCTTTTTTCTTCATCTGCGATCTGCCTTTTTCAATCAGAATGCCGCATTATTCATAAGCGGCGGCTTCCGGAAACCAGTAGGTTGTTCTGCCAACGATATCTTTTTTAATGATAGCAAGTTTGAAAAGTTTTGTCCATAAAACGGGGATGCAAAGCCAGCCGGATGAGCGCCGGCGCTGCAGTTTCTGTGAGTTGCATTTGTGTGCAGAAACCCGGAAGGCAGCAAAGAACTTACAGGATATCATCAAGAAACTGCATGATCTCTTTTCGCAGAACAACTGCACGGGCTCTTTCAAATGAAAGGATGGTGCCGCCGAATTTTCCGGTTATATCATTTCTCAGCGCTTCATTTATCTCGGTTATGCGGCTGTCTTTCCCGGCGCGCTGCTCCATGGTCTGCGCATGAGACATCTGCTTAAGCACGCCTATACAGGGGGTGTCTCCGGAAAGGACCTCGTAAAGCTTTTCACGGAATTCATCTGACATGAGCTCTACGCCGCCGATCTCATCGAGAAGGATCAGATCTGCATCCGCGCTGTCATCAAGATAGCTGATGCCCATTCTTATGAATGCATCGTTGTCTATCTTCGCACCGCTGCCTGTTCTTACGAGGAATATCCCGGGATCGGCAGCCGGCACGCCGTTTTCGGGATCTCCGCATGCAGCCGGATCGTAGAGCCCGTCTACATCAAAGTCATCTGGCCCGGTAAGACCGAAGGCGCGGATATCGCCGGATCCGTCTCTGTAGCGTTTGCACGAAAAACCGCCCAGCGTTCCACTGAACTCTTTGAGACAGCTTTTTATGAGCGTTGATTTTCCCGACCGGATCGGGCCTTCAAGAAACAGGTGCTTCATTTTCCCTTTATTCTCCTCGCAGTTCACCATGCGCATGATGTGGTCATAATATATTCCGCATGATCAGATCCATACTGACCACGCTGAGATTATACCATATGTTCACAGCTTCAGAGGGCTTGCTTTGAGAATATGGATGCAAAGGTCTGCCTGAAGAAGCGGTGAAGAGGCAGTGCATAATAGTGTGCCGGCTGCAGGGAAAAAAAGATTGCATTGACGTGGGAACGGGTACATGATAGATAAGTAACAGGAAAGAAGGAGAAGCAGTAAGTGAAAAGTGTGATGAGATATTACAGACCGTATATCCTGCCGGTCATCGTCATAATCGGCGTGCTTTTCGGGCAGGCCATGTGCGAGCTGGCACTTCCGGGATATATGTCTGACATCATAAACAACGGTATAGTCAAACAGGACATGGGGACCATAAGGCATGTCGGCCTTATTATGATCGTCGTGGCTTTCGGGTCCATGGTCTTTTCCATCTGCGGCAGTTTCATCGCATCCAGGACTGCGGCGAAATCGGCGCGGGACATACGTGCGGCGCTGTTTCACCGTGTGACGGCTTTCAGCACGGCTGAGATGAACCAGTTTTCTACAGCATCGCTGATCACCAGATCCACCAACGATGTGCAGACCGTCCAGATGACCACAGTCATGATACTCAGAATGGCTGTCTTTTCTCCTATCATGGGAGTGGGCGCTCTCATCAACGCGCTGAACACCACCGTGTCTCTGACATGGATAATCGGGGTGACCCTGGCAGGGATACTTGTGCTCATGGGCGCGCTGTTCTTCATGGTCATGCCTAAGTTCAGAGTGCTCCAGTCCAAGCTGGACCGGCTCAATCTGCTCATAAAAGAAAGGCTGTCAGGTCTTCTGGTAGTCAGAGCTTTCAATACTGAAGAATATGAAGAAAAAAGATTTGATGCGGCGAATCTGGATCTTACGAAGATCAATATATTCATAAACCGGGTGATGTCCTTCATGTTCCCGGCTCTCATGGTGATAATGAACGTATGCAGCATCATGATAGTCTGGTTCGGTTCAAAGATGGCCGGCGCAGGGGATCTGATGATAGGTGACATGCTGGC